>NZ_CAKVGN010000062.1 GCF_934747485.1 uncultured Brachyspira sp.
CAAATAAAAACATACAAAAATATAATCATTTTTTCAATTATAAACGAATACATTCTGCTTTAAATTATGATACACCTATGCTATACTTTTATAAATTAAGGAATTCTTAACTGCAATATGTTTGGCACCTGTGCAAATTATATTATTAAAAAATATAAAAGTTATAAAAGTTATAAAAAATATTTTTTGTTTTTTCATATTAATGCGATAATATTAGGTATGTATTTTTAATAGCTATGTATAAAATACATTGCTTTTATTATAAAATATTATACAATAAAATATCTAAATTTTAAGGGGCGGTAATATTTATGAAAGTAAGTAAATATATGGTTTCACCTTCTATACCAAAAGAGTTAGAGCCATTAATGGAGATAACTAAAAACTTTTGGTGGTGTTGGAATCAGAAAGCAATTAATTTATTGAGAAACATAGATATTGACAACTGGGATAAAAAAGACCATAACCCTATAAGGCTTTTAGGGGAATCTTCACAGGAATGTTTCGATACTATGCTTCATGATGATGCGGCTATGATGAACTTAGCTGAAGTTTATGATGAGTTTAAGACATATATGAATCAGGAAACTTGGTATGACAGTTTAGATGATTCTCAAAAGACTAAAAATGAAAAGATTGCATATTTTTCTTTTGAATATGGTTTGCACGAGTCTTTGCCTAATTATTCAGGCGGTTTAGGAATATTATCTGGAGACCATTTAAAATCTGCAAGCGATTTAGGTTTGCCGTTTGTTGCTGTTGGACTTTTATATAGAAAAGGTTATTTTAGGCAGTATTTAAATGCTGATGGCTGGCAGCAGGAATATGATATAGAAAATGACTTCTTTAATTTAGCATTAGAAAAGGTATTAGATAAAAACGGCGAGACAATGAAAGTTGATGTTGATTTGCCTGGAAGAAAAGTTTATGCTCAAATTTGGAAGGCTAATGTTGGAAGAATAGAGCTTTATTATTTAGATGCTAATATAGAAGAAAATAGTGTAGAAGACAGAGATATTACAGCTCAGCTTTACGGCGGTAATTTAGAGACAAGAATACAGCAAGAGATACTTCTTGGTATTGGCGGTATTAAGGCATTAAATAAACTTGGTATTAAGCCTACTATTTATCATATGAATGAAGGTCATAGTGCATTTCTTTCTTTAGAGAGAATGAGACAGCTTATGGAAAACAATCACCTTGATAAAAATGCAGCAAGAGAGGTTGTTTACAGTTCTAACGTGTTTACAACACATACACCTGTGCCTGCTGGTAACGATGTATTTCCTATGGATATGGTACAGAAATATTTTAATGAGTATGTTAAGCATATTGGTATGTCTATGGACGAGTTCTTAAGACTTGGAAGAATTAATCCTGATGACAATAAAGAAAATTTCTGTATGACAGTTTTAGCACTTAACTTATCTGCTGAAAATAACGGAGTAAGTTTGCTTCATGGTCATGTTTCAAGAGCTATGTGGAAAGATATATGGAAAGGAGTTCCAGAAAATGAACTTCCTATAGATGCTATCACTAATGGTATTCATACATTAAGTTGGATTTCTTTCGATATGCAAAACTTATTAGATAGATATTTAGGTCCTCGTTGGAGAACTAAACCTTTAGAGCATGAGGTTTGGGAAAGGGTACAAAGAATACCTGATGCTGAACTTTGGAAGACTCATGAGAGAAGAAAAGAAAGATTAATTGATTTCTGCAGAACTAGATTAAAATCTCAAATTACAAACAGAGGCTTTACTAAAAATGAAATAGAGCATGCTGACCAAATACTTTCTCCAGATGCTTTAACTATTGGTTTTGCGAGGAGATTTGCTACATATAAAAGAGGAACTTTATTATTTAGAGATTTAGAGAGATTAAAAAAGATATTAAATAATAAAGATAAGCCTGTACAGATAATATTTGCTGGTAAAGCACACCCGCATGATAATGGCGGTAAAGAGCTTATTAGAGAGATATCTGAAATTTGCAGAAGAGAAGATTTTAGAGACCATATAGTATTCTTAGAAGATTATGATATTAATGTAGCAAGATATATGGTTCAGGGTGTTGATGTATGGCTTAATAACCCAAGAAGACCATTAGAAGCTAGCGGTACAAGCGGCATGAAAGTTCCGCCTAATGGTGGTTTAAACTTCAGCGTATTAGATGGTTGGTGGGACGAAGCTTATGATGCTCAAAATGGATGGGCTATTGGTAATAGAGAAGAATATTCAGATTTAGAGTATCAAGATGAGGTTGAGAGCAAGGCTATATATAATGTATTAGAAAACGAGATTATTCCTCTTTATTATAACAACAGAGGAAGAGATGATATACCTCGTGAATGGGTTGCTGCTATGAAATGGAGTATGCAAACTGTTTGTCCGGTATTTTCTACAAATAGAATGGTTGCTGATTATTATAATAAGTTTTATAATAAAGCTAGCAAAAGATATTTGCATATGATTAAAAATGACTTTGAAAAGCCTAAAGCTTTAAAAGAATGGAAGCAAAATATATATTCTAAATGGTCTAAGGTTTCTTTTGAAAACACTATTTCTGAGATGCCTTCAAGAAATTTAAAAGTTGGAAGCGAATTTGAAGTAAAAACTATAGTAAATCTTGGAGATATAGCACCTGATTCTGTGAGAGTTGAGCTTTATTATGGTAAATTAAGCATGAAAGAAGAGATTATAGAGCCTTCTATAATTGAAATGAAACATTCTGCTGATTTAGGCAATGGAAGACATTCATTTAGCGGTGCTTTAGTATGCAATAATAGCGGACAGAGCGGTTTTGCTATAAGAATGTACCCATATAATAAAGATTTGAGTTACAAATTTGATATGAAGCTTATTATTTGGAGCTAATCTTATTTTGATTTAGAGATATTAAAGGGTTTAACTTAAATAATTAAGTTGAGCCCTTTTTATTTGTATATGTATAAACAATTATATTTTATCAATTTGTATTTTTGCAAAAGTGTTATCAGATTTTTAGAATAACAAAAAGTTTTTAAGCATATGATTTTTAAAAATACAATTTTTTGAAAAATCTTAAAATTTTTACTATATATTAATTTATTATTTTTTATAAGGATAAAAATATGTTGGCTGTGTTTGTTAATATGATTACAGTATTTGTTGGTTCTATCATTGGAATTATATTTAAAAATAATTTATCAAAAAAATATGAGAGAGTTGTATTTATTTCTGCTGGTATTATATCTTTAACTATAGGTATTTCTATGGCTATTGTAACTGAGCATATACTTATATTTGCCATATCTATTATGCTTGGAGGTCTTACGGGTACTATGCTTTCTGTAGAAGAAAAAATAGAATCTTTTGGAAAGTTTATAAAAAAACTTTTTCATTTAAAGATAATGCAGGTAATTTTAGTTTAGGTTTTTTAACATCATCAATACTTTTTTGTTCTGGTTCTATGTCTATAGTAGGTTCTTTTCAGGCGGGTACTAACGGCAATTACGATTTAATATTTACTAAAAGTGTGATAGACGGTTTTGTTGCTATATTTATGTCTACAGTTTATGGAGTTGGAGTTGCTTTTTCTGTGATTAGCATACTTTTTTATCAGGGGGCTTTAACTTTACTTTCTTCTTTTTTAGAGCCTTATGTTTCTCAGACTATGCTTAATGAGGTTTCTGCTGTTGGGGGTGCTACTGTTATGATGATAGGGCTTAATCTTCTAAATATTACTAAAATTAAAACTGGAGATTTTTTGCCTGCTTTGATTTATGCCATTTTTTTGGTTTTAATTATACCATATATTTCTTTTTTGTGATATAATCCAAATACTTCAATTTTTTATTAGGATTATTTATGAATACTGTTTTAAAAAATTATTTAGAATATGCTAAAGAAAAGTCAAATATAGATGAAGTTCAAAATACGAAATTAATTACAAAAAATGAAAAGTTTTTAAAATTAAAAGAATTAGAACATTCTGATGAGATGCCTGCAATATGTAAAGAGCTTTCTCTTAATCTTAATGATATGGATATATTAAAATCTTTTAGTGCTTGTAATTTTATTGCACATTCATTTTATCATGATGGTAATATTGATGAAGAGATTGGAAAAAGAATTATAGACTTATTTTACAAAAATATTTATTATGCATGTAAATATATAAATGATGCTGCTACTGCATACAACATAGATGAAGATGATTTAACAACTGATGATATAGATAATTTAGATATTGATATAATGTATAGAATAGATTATGAGGCTCTTGCTTCTTTTACTGGAATTGATGCTATGATAGCAGCCATTATGACTTTAACATGCGGCAATCTTAATCTTCGTGAATATTTTAGAAGTTTAGAGCCTACTGAATATATAGAGTATATAGAAACTTATATTCCTAGTATGAGATATTTGCATGTTGGAATTGATGCTTCATTAAAGACTAAAATACTTGTACTATCTCCAAAGGCTGAGAGGGGATTTTTTATTGAAACTGCTGATACAAATAATTGCTTTCATTTAATTACGCTTCTTGAAAATGAGATTTACAAAAAGAACTTATTAAAAAGATATGGAATAGATAATTTTGAGTATAATGACTTGGTTTATAAAGTAGCAAGAGGGGAGGAGTATTCTCAAGAGATTATTGAAACAACCGCTCATCAGCAATACTATACAATATATGCTTTACAGAGTGACGGTTCATACAAAATAGAAGATGATAATGGAGAGCTTGATTTGGATAATATTTTGCATAGCGATATTTCTCCGGAGGATATACCTCAAATTGAAGGTACTCCTATTATTATAATAGACAGTGAAGGCATGTGGACTAAGCCTATAAAGTGGGATAATAGCTACTTTACAAAGCTGCATCAGAAGTTAAACCCTTATGTTAATATATTGGACGAGATTACGGACGAAGAATATAAATCTTGGATAGAGAAGATAAAGAAGTTTAATTAATTTTTTAATAGTTTTGTTATAGCTTTTCTATTTCTTCTATAGATAGACCTGTACTTTTTTTTATTAATTCTATATCAAGACCTAATTTTTTTAAATTTCTTGCTATATTTAATTGTTCTTCCTTTTTTCCTAATTTTCTTTCTTCATCTAAAAGAATCTGTTTATCATATGAATATATTTCTTTTTTCTCATATTCAGACATCATTAATTTACTTTTTATAAAATTATTATATCTTTTTTGTACTTCTTCCATTAAAGGTTTTTCTTTTACTATATCTGACATAGAAGCCTCCACATTTTTACTTGTTAAAAAACTTATCCAACAATTTAAATCTTTGGATAAAATATTCTTTTTGAATTTTTTTAATTCTATAATATGTATTTGTAAATGGTCTGTTAATAATTTTTTATTATTTATTTCATAAAGCATATAGCTAGAATGTATATTTTTTAGATTTTTATCCAAATTAAAATTAAGTAAGTTAATACTTATAACAGGCGTTAGATTATCGTATTTCTCTCCCTGTTTTAATAGCTTACTATAATTAGCTGCCCAATAATATAAAATACGTTCTGGAAATCTTGAATTACCTTGAAGCTGTATTTCTATTATAACAATAGTTCCATTTTGAGTTATACATTTTACATCTACTATTGTTTCTTTATTATTTTTATTTTTCTTATGATTAAATGGAGTTAATATTTCTACAGAACGAAAGGTTTTCATTTTAGCATTAAGCATTACAGAATTAATAAAGTCTAAAAGTATAGTTTCAGAGCCTTTATCTGAGAAAAGGTATCTTATAAAATAATCGTTTAATGGGTTAAAATGTTTTTTAATATTATCTTTCATATAGTAATATTATACTAAAATAATTTTAAATTGTCAAAATAGTATACGCATAAACAATTATATTTTATTCAACTTTTTCCCACAGCAAAAATTGCAATTATTAGAATTATAATAATATATAAAATATTAGATAATAGCTGTTTTTAAGTTAAAAATGCAGTTGTTTTGCTTCTTTTATACCAATACCGAGTAGGTACCTATCGGCAAAAGAACTGGGATGCGGGGCAAAGCCACCACAAATAAAAAATTCAAAATGTAATTTTGACAGACTTAAAAAACTTATTATCAAAAATATTTTTATTTTTTATTTTAGTATCTATAAGAATTAATTCTTTTAATTTTTTCAACTTTTTTAATTCAGGAAGTTTTTTTATAGAACTTGAAAGAATATGTAATTCTTCTAAATTTTTTAATTTGCAAATAGAATCAGAAAGTTCTTTTAGATTATTAGAACCTATTAAAAGTGTTTGTAAATTTGTTAAATTAAATAATTCTTCAGGAAGAGTTTTATATTTATTATAGCTTATATTTAAATATTTAAGCTTCTTTAAATAAGCAATTTCTTTAGGTATAATTTCTATATTGTTGCTCGATAAATCAAGAGCTTCTATATTTTTTAAATTTGAAATTTTTAAATCAATATTAGTAATTTTATTTGCACTTAAATCTAAATTTTTTATATTCTCTAAATAAAAAATTTCTTCCTGAATATTATTTAAATTATTTTCGCTTATATTAAGAACTTCTAATTTTTTTAGATTTATAATTTCTTTTGATATACTGCTTATTTTATTCTCATAAATATTAAAGATTTTTAAGTTTTTCAAATTTGATATTCCATCATCAATAAAACTAATATTATTTCCAGATAAATTTATTTCTTCAAGATTTTCTAAACTATAAATAAAATTCGGTATTTCATCAAAATCATTATACATAAACCAAATTCTTTTTAATGATTTTAATTTAGAAATTTCATCTAAAAATAAATTACAAGGCAAGCCATACAAATCAAGCTCTTCAATATTCTCTAATTCTTCTTTGCTTCTTGGGAAATTTTTTATTTTTAACTCCAAAGCCCAAGAAATAATTTTATTAAAATCTTTATCTGATAGCATAAAATGAACTATACTAAAAATTTTAAAGTTTGTCAATTTTTTATTGTTCTTTTTCCCGCCGCAAAAAGTGCAATTATTAGAATTCTAATAATATGTATAAAATATTAGATAATAACTGTTTTTGAGTTAAAAATGCAGTTGTTTTGCTTCTTTTATACCAATAAAAGAGAAGTGGGGTGCGTACTAAGGGCACACTTCGCAGGGGCTAGTCCCCGCAAATAATTAAAATTAAAAAACTAAATTTTGAGCAAACCTAAAAATTTAAAGTATATACTAAAATAATTCTTAGTTGCTATATATATTCTAAAATTTAATTAATAAGATTCTTCACTTCGTCCCAGCTTAGTTTATTGATGTCGCCCATTGAATCGCCTACTACTGTATCAATAAGCACTCTTTTTTTGTTTTGAAGCTCTAAAATCTTCTCTTCTATTGTTCCTCTTGTTACTAATTTATAATTGGTTACCACTCTTTTTTGTCCTATTCTATATGCTCTGTCAGTTGCTTGGTCTTCAACTGCAGGATTCCACCACAAATCATAATGTATAACAGTGTCTGCCTGTGTGAGGGTTAGTCCTGTGCCTGCTGCTTTTAGGCTAAGTAAAAATATAGGAGCTTCCCCTGCATTAAATCTATGCACTAAATCCATTCTGTTTTTTGTGGTGCCGTCCAAATAAAGATAATTTATATTGAGTTTGTTGAAGGCATCTCTCATAATATTAAGCATTCTTGTAAAAGAGCTAAATACTAATACACTATGCCCGCCTGATATAGCCTCTCTAATCATCTCTATAAACATATTAAACTTGCCGCTTGTATGACTGTCGCCTCTTAAGTCATGATGCATAAGTCTTGGGTGGCAGCAAACTTGTCTTAGTCTTGTGAGAGCTGAAAATATTTCTATATGAGATTGAGCAAAGCCCTTTCTTTTTACCGTTTCAAATATCTCTATTCTTGCAGCTTCAAGTATTGACATATAAAGCTCTTTTTGGTCTTTAGTTAAATCGCAGTAATTTACAACTGTATGTTTTGGAGGCAAATCTTTAAGTACATCAGTTTTAAGTCTTCTTAATATAAATGGTGCTATTCTTGTTTTGAGATTATCTAATGCTTCGTTTGAAGTTTCTAATCCAGATAAAATAGGAGCTTCATAATCTTCAATAAAGTCTTTATGCTTGCCTAAAAATCCCGGCATTAAAAAATCAAACATAGACCACATTTCGCTTATGCTGTTTTCTATAGGCGTACCGCTTAATGCGAGTCTTTTTAATGATTTTAAGCTTTTTACAGTTTTTGCATTTTGTGTGTTGGCGTTTTTTATATGCTGTGCTTCGTCAAGTATCACATAATTAAACTCATTTTCACTGAGTGCTTTTACATCTCTTCTTAAAGTAGAGTAGGATATTATAGCTACATCATAGTTGCTTACAGACCTAATCTTTTTCATTCTTGATTTTAAGCTTCCCGTTAAAACTATTGCTTCAAGAGATGGAGCAAACTTTTTTATTTCATAATACCAGTTGGCAACGCATGAAGTTGGTGCTATTATTAAAGAAGTGAGTTTCTCTCCGTTTTCTTTTTCTTTTAAGATTGTGGCTATAGTCTGAAAACTCTTTCCAAGACCCATATCATCTGCGAGTATGCCGTTTAATGACATGTCCGCAAGTTTTCTAAGCCATTTATATCCTATAAGCTGATAATTTCTAAACTCTCCCACTATATTTTTTGGAGGTTCTTCGTCATAATCAACTCTTTTTATATTTGATATTGTCTCTATTGCACTGTCATCTAAATCTAATTCTATACCGCTATGTTTTTCAAGCATGTCGGCAAAGTATGGAGCACTAAACATTGGAAGCAAATATCTGTTATCTTCATTGTTTTCTATAGGGTTATCTTTAAGCATTTTTGCTATATAGTCAATAACCTCTAAGTCTATTGGCACAAATGAACCATTTTGAAGCCTTATATATTCTTTGTTTTCTACTTTTACAGCCCTTATAATATCTGATAAATCATGTATCTCTTTAACTCCTTCAAATGAAAAATTAATCTCAAAGAAGTTAATGTCTTTAGTAAGAGATACTTTCATTTTAAGTGGTTTTACATTTAGTTTGAGAGATTTAAAAGATTCACTGTAAAAACAAGTCCACCCTTTATCCTGAAGCATGGGTAAAATTTTATAGCATAAATAAAATATCTTCTCATCATTTGATGAAGCAAAAGTATAATCTCCAACCTTATCCAAATATTTAGACAAAGTATTACAAAAATATTCCTCTTTTTCTTTATCTCTATATATTTCATTTACTTCATTGTCAAACATATTGCTGCTTGTGAATTTATTAGTATAAGGGTCAACGGTAAAAGAACCATATTTAAACTTTATAGTGGAAAATACATTGCTTCCGTCATAGTCTAAAAATAATAATGCCTGTGCAGGGAATGCTAATATTTCATTTTCTTTTATGTTTTCAGGAAGTTCAATGTGAAAATCTTTTTTTAAGTTTGGAAGCACCCTTGAACAAAAATCTTTAATATATGCTCTATTAACAGTTATAGGCTTTTTAAATATATGTTTTTTAATCTTTGGGTATGACGGATTGGTTTCATAAAAAATATCTTTGTATAGTATATAATCGCAATTCTCCCCAAATGTATATACTCTGTTAAGCTCTACATCTTTTATATTTATATCTAATATTAAATCTTTATTTTCATTGTAGTAAGTTTCTATAATAATATTTAACACTTCATCGCTGAATGTTATAACCTTGCTTTCTAATCTTATATTTGCTACTTCTTTAAGTATAGATAAACATTGGTAAGCATTATAATCTTTAAACCATAATTTGCCGTTTTCTTGATTTTGTAGAGCATCGGCATATAAGTTATTTAAAAATCTTATTAGTTTAGCCTCGCCTCTGCTAAAATCCTCTAATTCTATTCTATATTCTTCATCTTCTATTTTTTGTTTATCACCGGTAACGCAAGAAAATAAAAAACTCTCAAGCTCTACAATTCTTAATTGCTTTTTTTTCTCTATATCTATAAGTTTGAGTGAAAGCCCCAAGCTCTTTTCATTTCCCTCACCGCGTAATGACAATAATACTGATATGCTGAAATATTCTCTATAAAGATTATCTCTGTAATTATCCATTAGAGGTGCACGCGTGTAGTATAGCCAGTTTTGCCTTTCATCATTTATTATTTTTACATCTTTTATATTAAAATTAGTATTATCTTCTTCATTATTGCTATAATCTAAAAGGGTATTAGATTTTTCATTATTTTCTTTAATATCTTTCTTTTTTAATTTTCCTGCCATTTTTTAGCTTTTATCCTTAAATAAGCTCATAATACTATTTTTATATACATTAGAATATTGACTATTCATAATAATAGAATTACAAAAAAAGTCAAGTTTTATGAAATTTTATTATTGATTGTTATTAAATATATAAGAATTTACAAAATTAAATAATATATGTTATAGTAGTATATATAATTTAAAGTTATGATTAACAAAAAATTATGATTGCAAAATTTATTTTTCATTTTATAATTTGAATTAACATAATATTTGCTTGGATAAATTAATGCTTAAAAAAGTTATTGATAAAATAAAGTATTTTTATATGCAGAGGAGAAAGTTATTTATTATAATACTATCCTCTTGGTTTGTATTTATTATATTAATAGGCGTCATTATAGGATTAACTAAAAAGCCTGATATAGTTCCTTTAACTCCGGAAGAAGAGAATGCTATGATTTTGAATGATGTTATAAAAAATGATGATAAAAAGATTATGGAAGGTGAGATGCTTTCAACAAAAAATAATTTGAGTTTTGAAGAATTAGAACGCTCAAGGAATTATGTAGAAAGCCGAAAAAATAAATAATAACTTTTAGGAGGAAGAAAAATATGCGTTTAAAAATATTTGCATGTGTATTTTCTTGTATTATGTTCACAGGGCTATTATTTGCTCAGGAAACAATTACAGTACAGCCGGATGATCAAGTGGTAACTAATGAAATGCCTGTTTCTCGTAAGGGAGAGCCTTTAGAAAAAGACTTGCTTAAATCAATAGATTTTGCTGCTAATAGTTTATTTTCTATTAAATTGAATGCCACTAATTTTGACAGATATATTCGTATAACAAGCTATTCTACAAATTTGGATTTTGTGAGATTTACTAGAGATAAAACTAATGCCTTTCTCACTTTCGCTACATTAACACCGGGTATAGCAAAACTTAATTTCCAAGTAGATACCGAAGATAATATAATTAGAAGATATATATATACTATAAATGTAACTAATGGAGACCCTATAACAGACACTAATTCTACAACATTTGATGCTGAAACTACTAATGAAACAGCTAACAAAAACGATATGATGATGGATACAAACGAAACTGTTACAAATACAATAAGCACAAATGAAGCAGTTACAAACACAGCAGAAACTAATACAACAGTTACAAACGCAACTGCTACAAATGCTGCTGCAAATAATAATAATGTACAAAAAGATGTATCAATAACTAAAACAACACCAAAAGAAGATAATTCTGAAGTTGCTTTATTATTTAAATCTGCAGAAGAACTTAAAAACATGAAAGATTATGATAATGCTATAAGTTCTTATAGTAATGTTATATCTCAATATCCAAGTTCAAAATATGCTGTTTATAGTTATTTTAGAGTGGGCGATATTTATAATGCAAAAAAAGATTATAATAACGCTTTTAATATGTATAAAGAAGCTTCTGAGTTAAAAACTGCTAACAACAATCAAAAGGCAGCTGCTTTATATTCAATGGGGGTTGTGAGAAAAGCTGAAAATAACAATCAAGAAGCTATGAAATATTTTAATGATGTGATAGCTAAATATCCTAATACTTATTCTTATGGAAATGCTGTATATGAAATTGCTGATAGTCTAAAGCAAATGGGCAAAATTTCTGACGGGGTAAATATGTTAGAGAAATCATTGGCTTCAAAAGATAAATTCTCTAAAAGAGCAGATGCTATGCTTCTTCTTGCAGAGATTTATGAAACAGGCAACAATAATGTAAGAGATTTTAATAAAGCTTATTTAACATATAATCAATATTTAGCTGAATACCCTAACACTTCAAAAACAAAATATGCTAATGATAGAAAAAACTTTTTATCAAGAAATGCAGTTAATATAAAATAATAAATTATTAATAATATTTATTTTTATAATAAAGCCTTTTAAGAAGCAATTCTTATTTGGCTTTTTTTATATATTTTTATTGATATTTTTTATAGAATGTATTATATTTTATAATAATATAATAATATTGTTTTAAGAAAGTTTATGAAAAAAATTGTTATACTATTTATATTAATATCTTCTTTAGCATATTCATTTCCATATAATATGTACACTGGAATGACAGGTGCACTTCGTTTGGGCGGTACTTTATATTTAGATAATATGAGAATAGGAAATAAAAAATATACTTTATCAAGTCCTATTATGCTTAATTTTGGTATATTAAAGAATTTTGATATATTTGCAAGGGTGCTTCCGCTTACTTATATTCCAGAAGTTGGCGTAGGTGTTGAGGGAGAGCCTCAATTTTCTATAATGCCGAGGTTTCAATTTTTTAATGGTTTTATAGGGGCAGTGGAGGTATTATTTCCCGGCTCTTCAAAGCAGAAATTCGGTTTAAATCCTCAGATACATTATTTAATAGGTCTTGGTGATTTCTTTACTATGTATGCCAATTTAGAAGTGCCTATGTTTTTTGATGACCCAAGAGGTGTTGTTAATTATATAAGGCTTAAAACAGCTATTGGAGTTTATCCCGGTTCTTTGTTTGGTTTTTCACTTGCGGGCATATATCTTGAATATCATTTAGCTTATGACTTTTATAATAAAGCTATGTTGGGCTTGAATCATCTTGGGCTTGGCGTTTATTTGGTGCTTAATAGCGATGCAAGTTTATCTATCAATTTCAGCCCTTATGTTGAACAGCTTGCTAGCGGATATTATTTTGGTATAGGTGCTTATATTTCATATACGCTCGATTTTAATAAGTTTATTAGATAATAAAAAATCATTTGGATAAGATAATGAAAAAGATTATATTATTAATTGTTATATTTTCTTCGTTTTTATATGGGGCAAATAATGCTAAAGATATCGAAGGTTTTTGGGCTATGCCTGATAAGCCTAAAGGAAGAATGAAGGTTGCTAAGATAATAGTAATTAATAATAAACTTTATGCATATGCGGTTGATTTTCAAGATGATGTAAAAACTACTCTTGATATTCATAACCCTGATAAAGCTCTTAGAAATAAAGACCTTAAAGGACTTACATTTATTTATAATGTAGAGTTTAAAGATGGTGAGTGGCAGACTGGAAGAATATATCATACAGACCAAGGAAGCTCATATTATGCCAAAATTACTTTATCTGATGATAAAAAATCATTATCTCTAAAAGCTTCATTAGATAAAGGCGGAGTAGTTGGTGCTAGTGTAAAATGGACAAGATTATCCGAAGAAGAAGCTAAAAAATATAATGATATACCAATAAGCAGTTTAAGAACTGTAGAAGGTAAGCCTATCAATTAATTATTCTTCAATAATCTCAGCATTTTTAAAATTATATATGCCAAAATTGTCGCATGTAACATTAATAAGTTTTGGGCTTTGCATAACTATGCTGTTATAATAAAATAAAGGTATTATAGCCATATCTTCTATAGCAATCTTTTCTGCCAAATGCAAATATTTTATATCTTGAGTTGTTAAATAATTTCTTATGTTTTCATCATATAAAGGATTATAGTATTTTCCTTCATTTAGCAAATAGTCTTTTTGAAGTAATGATAAAAATGACATAGGGTGATTATAGCCTCCAGCCCAACTTCTCCTCGCCATATCAAAGTTACCGCTTCTTCTTATTTTTATAAACTCATTAAATGGTTTTGCAATAACTATTGTATCTATATTTAGAGTTTCTTTAAGCATTTTTTTAATTGCATTGGCTATTTCTAAATGAACTCCATAATCTGTAAAAAGATTTATTACAGGAAAATCATCAGTATTTTTATAGCCCGCTTCCTCTAATAAAGTTTTAGCTAATTCTACATTGCTGTTATAATCTTGAACAGAAAAATAGTCATTTGTATCTTCTTTTCTAAAATCTTTATTATTATTATATTTTATATTATACGGCACTATTGCTGATGCTGGTATATCATCAGATTTAACAATTTCTTTTATTATAGAGTTTCTGTCTATAACTAATGATATTGCTTTTCTTATGGTAGGGTTTGAAAGCGGATTTGTATTATTATTTATTTCATAAAAATATAATGAAGTTTTTGCTGCATTTTTTGCTATATTTTTTTCAAACAATTCATCTTTCTTATTTATAGGAATATTATTATAAAAATATAATTCACCTTTTTCTATTAAGCTTAACGCCTCATTAGGATTATTTATAAACTCAAAATTAATTATATCTGCTTTTATGTTTGTATAATTCCAATAGTCTGTATTTTTCCTTATAACAAGCCTATAATCATCTAACCTTACAATCTGAAAAGCTCCATTGCCAATCATAGTATCAGCATTCAAAGACCAATTATTTTCATCTTTACTTACAATATCTTCTCTCAATGGAGTGTAGGCACTATGACATACTAATTCATCAAAATATGGAACAGGATATTCTAATTCAACATACAATATATCATTATCTAATGCTTTTACTCCCAACTCTTCTTTATCCATATTTCCATTTATTATTTCATGGGCATTTTTTATATTCTCTAAATATACAGCCAAAGGAGACTCTGTTTTAGGATCAACTGTTCTCTGCCATGCATATACAAAATCATCAGCTTTTAAATCTAATCCGTCAGCCCATTTAGCATTTGTTCTTATATAAAAAATATATATAGTATTATTGTTTGATGATATCCATTTTTCTGCTGCACCCGGTACTATATTGCCGTTTTCATCTTTTATAGTAAGGTTTTCAAAAAGATGATTTATATATATCATAGAGTTAATAGAAGAAGTTTTTGAAGGGTCCATTGAGTTTGGCTTGCCTCCAACCGATACGGTTATTTCATTTAATATTTTTTTAGGCTCTTTGTGGCAAGATAATAATAAAATTGATGATAATATAATTAATAATTTCAAAAATCTATTTCTTTTCATAAAAAATCCAAAATATAAAATGCTATATTTACATATATCGAAAAAAATGATAACTGTATAATTAAAATATATTATTTTATTTATTATTTTCACAAATAAAAATGAATTTATTAAATATATTTTGCATTTTTATATTGGTTTCAGACATTAATTCTGGGTGCCATTGAATGGCTAATATAAAATGATTTTTGTCTTTATATTCTATCGCTTCTATAATACCATCATTCGCCTTTGCAGCAATATTAAAGTCTTTTGCTGTTTTTCCTATTGCCTGATGATGAAAACTATTAACTTCGCTCTCTTCGCCTAATAAGTCATAAAGTATAGAAGTTTTATCTATTTTTATTTTATGTGTTGCAACATCTGTTGGAGCTGTTTGAGAATGCAGTATATTGCTTTTGGTTTGAGATTCTATATCCTGAATTAAATCCCCTCCAAAATAAACATTAATAAGCTGCAATCCTCTGCATATTCCTAAGATAGGTTTTTTCATTTTAAATGCATAATCTAATAGTGTAAAATCAAACTCATCTCTTTCTTTTGATATAGTGCCGATTTTAGGGTGAGGCTCTTGATTGAAATAGAATGGGTGAATATCAACCCCTCCTGTCATAAGTATACCGGATACATTTTCTACCATTTTTTTTATGGTGTCTTTATCTTTTATTATTGGTATTATAACAGGCAGTCCCTTTGCTCTTACAATTGATTGTATATAAGAATCGTTTGCAAAAGATTTTTTACTGCCATTATCATTTAATATATTTCCAGATATTGCTATAATTTTATTCATATTCAAAGCCGTTTTTGTATAATTATATTAAAATTATTATATTTGTCAAATACAAAATATATTATGTAATTTGATATATATATATTTTTTTGTATTATTAGTGAATTAATATGTTAATTCTTTAGTATTATTATACAATAACATAATTAAATTTATCTTTGTTTATACAATAACTTGACTAATAAAAATTTTTCTACTATAATATAAAACGATATATTTAATATGATATATTAAATTAATTATTTAAAGGGGTTATTTATATGAAAGTAATAGTAATAGGCTGTAACCATGCTGGTACATGGGCTGCAAAAACTTTAAAAGCTACAGATCCTAATTGTCAAGTAGTAACTTATGATAGAAATGATAATATATCTTTCTTAGCTTGCGGTATTGCTCTTTGGGTTGGCGGTGTAGTAAAAGATCCTAAGGGTTTATTTTATGCTAGTCCTGAAGGTTTGAAAAGCGAAGGAATAGAAGTTTATATGGGCCATGAAGTAACAAAAATAGATTGGGTTAACAAAAAAATGACTATTAAAGAATTAAAGACTGGTAAAGAATTTGAGGATAATTATGATAAACTTATTCTTGCTACTGGTTCTTGGCCTGTAACTCCTCCAATTGAGGGTTTAAAACAAGAAGGCACTACTTATGGTCTTAAAAAAGGTATTTTCTTCTCTAAACTTTATCAGCAAGGACAAGAAATTATTGATGAGATAGCTAAACCAGAAATTAAAAAAGTTATGGTAGTTGGTGCTGGTTATATAGGTGTTGAGCTTATAGAAGCTTTCAAAAACCATGGTAAAGAAGTTATCTTAATGGAAGCTATGCCTAGAGTTATGGCTAACTACTTTGATAAAGAGATTACTGATGAGGCTGAAAAAAGAATTAAAGATGCTGGTATAGAAGTACATTTAGGTGAAACTGTTAAAAAGTTTGAAGGTGATGACAGAGTTAAAAAAGTTATTACTGACAAAGGTTCTTATGATGTAGATATGGTAGTTATGTCTGTAGGTTTCAGACCTAATAATGAACTTTATAAAGATTATTTAGAGACTTTACCTAATGGTGCTATAGTTGTAGATACTACTATGAAAACAACTAAAGACCCTAATGTATTTGCTATTGGTGACTGTTCTACAGTATATTCAAGAGCTTCTGAAAAACAAGAGTATATTGCTTTAGCTACTAATGCTGTAAGAATGGGTATAGTTGCTGCTAATAATGCTTTAGGCAGACATGTTGAATACTGCGGTACTCAAGGTTCTAATGCTATTTGCGTATTTGGTTATAATATGGCTTCTACTGGTTGGTCTGAGGAGACTGCTAAGAAAAAAGGTTTAAAAGTTAAATCTAATTTCTTTAGAGATGCTGAAAGACCAGAGTTTATGCCTACTTATGAAGATGTATTGGTAAAAATCGTATATGAAGAGGGTACTGGACGTATGTTAGGTGCACAAATAGCTTCTAAACATAATCATGCTGAAGCAATACACGCATTCTCACTCGCTATACAAAAAGGTATGACAGTTCAAGAGTTTGCACTTTCTGACTTCTTCTTCCTCCCTCACTATAACAAACCATTATCTTGGATGACTATGGTTGCTTATACTGCTAAATAATTATAATTTATTATAATTTATAAATAAAAGCCTTATAGAATTATCTATAGGGCTTTTTATTATTATATTTAATCTGCCTTTAAAACATAATTAGTATGATTTAATATTAATTCTATGCTTTTTATTTTTTATAAAATCTAAAAACTGTATGCCTTCAGAAAAATGGCAATAAAAAATGTTTTTAAGTTTTATATTGATATTATTTTATATTAATTATACAATTAGTATTGCACAGGAGCCAGACATATTGCAGTTAGGAATTCCTTAATTTCTTAAAGTATAGCATAGGTGTATCATAATTT
>NZ_CAKVGN010000063.1 GCF_934747485.1 uncultured Brachyspira sp.
TTTAGTTAATTAAATTATAAGGAATACCTGCTTTTTTTAAACTAAAAAACGTGCAATATGTATGGCTCCTAAACATCATAAATATTTATATGCTATTGATTTTTATTTTATTATAATATATAGTATGTGCGTAAAATTTGATATCAGATTTTTACCAAATTATAAAGATTGGAGAAAATCTATGATTCAATTATTACCTATTCTTCTTTTATCCGCATTTTTTATCGGATGCGGTCAGCAGCCTTACACTAATTCACAAAACACCACAAAAGCTAAAAACGTTATACTTTTAATTGCAGACGGACAAAGCTCTGATGTAATCACATACTCAAGATGGTTTAACGGCGGAGATTCATTAGCAATAGATGAGATGTTAAGCGGAGCAGTGAGAACACATAATGCTGATTCTCCTATAGCAGATTCAGCCCCAGCAGGTACAGCTTTAGCTACAGGCTATAAATCATCTTATCAGCAGTTTATAGGTGTATTTCCAGATGAAGCTATACTTCCTAATTCATCAATACCTACTGAAGCAAGAGCCCCTATAGCAAATGTTTTGGAGGCAGCTCAGCTTCTTGGTAAATCTACAGGAGTAATTTCTACTTCAGAAATTATGCATGCCACTCCTGCAGCTTTTTCTGCTCATGACATCACCAGAAAAGATTATGATGATTTAAGCGAACAGCAAGTGTTTCAAGATATAGATGTTATATTAGGAGGAGGGTATAAGTTTTTCACTAAAGAATATAGAAAAGACGGAAAAGATTTAATATCAGAAATGACTAATTTAGGATATTCTATAATTAGAACTTCAGATGAATTAGATTCTTTTAGAGGTGATAAAGTTGTAGGACTTTTTGCTGATGCAGATTTGGCTTATGAAATAGACAGAGAAGAAACAACTCAGCCTTCATTAGCTCAAATGACTTCAAAGGCAATAGATATACTTTCTAAAAATGATAAAGGTTTCTTCTTGATTGTGGAGGCTTCAAAAGTGGACTGGGCAGCTCATGCTAATGACCTTGTGGGATTAGCATCTGATACTTTGGCTTATGTTGATGCTGTAAAGGCGGCATTAGATTTTGCTAAAAAAGATAATAATACTATGGTTATAGCGGTAACTGACCATGGAAACAGCGGTTTTACTATGGGTAATTATGATACTTCTTCAGATTATCACAAAAGAAAATTAGAAAGTTTTATAGAGCCTGTGAAAAAAGCTTCACGTTCTGCTGAGTATGTGGCAAGAAAAATAGAAGCTGGTGAAGATATAAGAACTGCTATGCAAAAATATTATGCTATAGATGATATGACAGAAGAAGAGGTTAATTCTCTTAGAGGAAAAACAGGAGATGATTTACATTATGCTATAGGACCAATATTAGCAAAAAGAGCTTATTTAGGTTTCAGTACACATGGTCATACTGGAGAAGATGTTCCTCTATATACATATTTGCCAAATAATAAAAGAATTGTAGGACTTATAGATAACACAGATATAGCTAAAAATATTGCTTTTGCTATGGGAATAAATTTAGATGAAGCTACAAAAAAATTGTTTATGAGTGAAGATGAATTAAAGAAGGCAGGTGTAGAATTAACATCAGACGGTAATATTCTTACTATGCATATTGGTGATAAAACTGCTCAAATAATGAAAAATAGAAATATAATAATTGTAGATGGAGAGAAAAAAACTTTAGATGGTGTTGTGGTTTACAATGAATCTAAATGGTATTTTCCTTCTCAGGTCTTAGACATATTGAAATAAATATTATTTAAGGTTTTATAGAGCGTAGGTGTTTTTTAATGCTTACGCTTTTTTATTTGCAAAATTTTAATAATATAAAAAAGTTTTTTGTAATATAAATATTATTCAACATCAAATAAATTAAAAAAATATAATAATTCTGTTTTAAATTATGATATTCCTTTTGTTTACTTAAAAAATTAAGAAATACTTAATTCAATATTTCTGGCTTATACACATAATGCTAAATAATTTGTAATAAAAAAATATTTATGCTAAAATTGAGCCTACTATATAAATAAAAAGGATAAAAAATGAAAAAGTTTATTGTTATGATGTTTGTTGTGGCATTGTTTGCAACTTCTTGTTTATCGCATAGGCATATAGTTGGTAATGGACCTCAAACTGGTGTGAAGATAGAAAGAAAGCAGTGGTATGCTTTATGGGGATTAGTTCCTGTTGGTTCTATAGATACTAAAGAATTAGCAGGCGGTGCAAAGGATTATGAGATATATACTAGATGCAATGCTGGAGACTTTTTCTTAAATATTTTAACAAGTATTGTTACTTTCCAAAGCAGAACAGTAACCGTTACTAAATAAAATTTAATTATTTATATATTTATGTATTATTATAAAAATTATGATACTACATTAAGTTAGGTAAGTATTGATGAAAAGAAATATTTTTTATTTATTATTAATTTTTTTATTATTAAGCTGCAATAAAAAAGAGAATATAAATAATGTTTCTAATAATGATGCTTCAAATTATGCAGATTTATTTTCCAACAAAGAAATTAATTTTAAAAAATTAGACTTAGGACATGATATTTCTACTAATGAAAGATATTTTATTACAAATGCTTATATAAGTTTTATTCCTCCAATAGACTCTATTAAATTAACAGATGAAGAGAGAGATGATATAATTTCTAAAACAGGTTATGGAAAAGGTTACTTTGATGTTGATAGTATGTTTATAGACGAGAAAATAAAAATAACATGTTTGGCGGGATATACTAAAAAAGAGGGTGATAATCTTAATTCTTTAATTAGTTTTATAAGAAAGATGAATAATGGAAATAATTTTACAGAAGAATATTATACTATTAATGGAATAAAAAATATTCAGTTTAAAATTAATATGGATAATGCTACTAGCATACTTTATACAATCTTTGAATCTAATAATGGCTATTATTTTATATTAAATTATACGTTTCCTGTTTATTATTTGGAAGATTCTTTAATGAGGATAGCAAATTCTTTAAATAGTGTTAAATTTTAAGAGTTATCTTTTTATGAAATTAAAATTTTTTTTATATTTTTATTTCTTTTATATCTTTGTATTCATAATATAATAAAGTTATAGTTTATAATACAAACTAAGTAAAATCTAAATACTATTTTCTTTCTCAGGTTTTATATATATTAAAATAATATTATTTAAGGTTTTATAGAGCGTAGGTGTTTTTTAATGCTTACGCTTTTTATTTGCAAAATTTTAATAATATAAAAAAGTTTTTTGTAATATGTATATGATTCAAAATCAAATAAAGTAAAAAAAATTGAAATATTAATTTTTTTTAATACTTCAAGTGTAAAATAATTATTATATATTATTATTTGCATATAATATATAAAAGGAGTATATAGTATGAGTAAAAAATCAAATCATAATGCAGATATTTCAAATGCCAATAAGGGTACATCTGGAACAAATATTACATATGATAAAAATCAAGGTAATAGAGGAAAACAGTTGAACCCTAATCAGAAGAAATAAAATAAATAATTTTTTTCTGCGAGATGCCCTCAATTTTTTATTAAATTGTGGGCATTAAATAATTTTTCATTTATATTTCATTATTTTTTAGTTTTTTCATTATTACGGTAAAATAAATTATATATATTATAACAGTTGATATTAATATAGCCAAACCAAATCTCAATGTTATATTTAATAATGTTATTTCATAGGCACCTTTTAAATATAAAATAAAGTATGGAATGTTAAAGAAAGTATTAACTAAGAAAGATTGTAACAGCATATATTTTATTTGACCTATTGCATATAATAAACTTGAAATTATAGTGTAGTATGCATAACATATATAAAAAGGGAAAAGTATCATAACCAAGTTCATAACCGATTCAAGATTTTGAGCATTCATTATATATTTCATAAAATATTTATAAGTTGGTATTAAAGCTATCCATATTATCACAAATATAGTTGTTAATAATACATAAGGCTTTAAGCTTCTATTATGTTTTTTTGATAAGTCAGTTTTTATAAGCGTGCCTATTTGATTGATTGGTATTAATAGCCAAGCCCAGTAAAAAGAATTAGCAATCCAATAGTTTCCCTGTTCTCCTACAATATTTATCATTCTCACAAGCACTATACTATAAATTAAGTTTCTATAAAAAGATTCAAGTCCGGATACTACATTTAGAGAAGTAATTTTTTTATTCCATAGAAAAGTTAATTTTGTTTTAGAGAAAATATTGTATCCGCATTTATTCAATAAAAATACAGCAATTATAACTGATATTAAGTTAGATATTATGTTATTGTATGCTATACCATTAACTCCTAAGTTTAATGATATACTGTATTGAGAGACAAATAATATATCAAGAATAATAGTTAGAAACATTTTTATTGTTGTAATTGCAAATATTGATTTATAATTTTCTAAAGAAGTGTGTGCTATAATCATCAAATGAAATAGCACTATAGAAATGTTGGCAAAAGATTCTAATTTTATATATGTTGTTGTTTGAGCATATAAATCTGCTTGCTGTTTCATTGCAGTAACAAGATTTCCTGCAAATATATTTATAATTAGAGCCATTATAATATATATAAAAGTTATTATTATAATAGAGCTTCTTAATTTATTTATAAAAATTTCTTTATGATTATTAATATCATCATCTTTTATATTACCAAGAAAGAAAAATAGAGGGGCTATTATTGCTTCTTCAAAGACTTCGTATATAATTCCAAGCCACATTTGCTGTGATGCTATATTTATACCGCTTGCATTGGGGTAGCTGTCTAACAGATATATTCTAAAAGTTGAATAAATAGAAGGTATTAAAGCTTGTATGATTAGAACTATAAACAATTTAAAATTAATTTTTCTAAGTAAATTCATAAATATTTAAGTCTCCGCACTCAAAAATGATACATATCATACGTTAATATAAACATTTTATCAATAAAATTTTAGAATATAATTGTTGTTTTATAAATAAATATTCATTTTTGTATTAAAAAAGAATAATAGAATTTGATTTTTGATATTTTTTTTACTATACTTGAGTTAACATGCAGTATTTAGCTTTCTATGAACCTGCTTATCTTCTAAGCAATCACAAGTCAATAGAAAATCATAAAAACATTAATAATAAAAATAACCGCCATCATAAGGAGGAATGTTTATGGGAAAAATTTATAACCCAGAAAGTATTCGTAATGTAGCCCTATTAGGGCATGTTGGAAGTGGTAAAACTTCTTTAAATGAAGCACTTCTTTTTAGGGCCAAGTGTATTGACAAAAAAGGAGAAGTGGCAAGAGGTACTACAGTAAGCGATTATACAGACGAAGAAATTAAGCAGAAAATGTCGATTCGTACTTCTATAAGTTTTATAGAGTGGAAAGACCATAAGATTAATTTGCTGGATATTCCTGGTTCGGGTGATTTTAGCGGCGATATTAACCCAGCTTTAAGAGTTGCAGAATCATGCATTGTTGTAATAGATGCTGAGTTTGGCATACAAATAGAAACCGAAAAGCATTGGCAGATGGCTAATAATTTCAAAAGACCAAGAATTGTATTTATTAATAAAATTGATAAAGACATGGTTGATCATAAGACTTTATTAGAAAAGATAGAAAATAACTTCAAAGAGCCTCCTGTAGTGCCTATACAAATACCTATGGGTAATGGTAAAGATTTCAAAGGTATTATAGATGTTATTTATCATAAGGCTTTCTTTAGAGATGAAGAGGGTAAAATAATAGAAGCAGAGATACCAGAAGAGTATTATGATGAATATAGGGCTACAAGAGACAGATTAAAAGAACTTGTATGTGAAGTAGATGACAGTTTAACAGAAAAGTTCTTAGATGGCGGTAAGTTTACCGATGAAGAATATATAGAAGCTTTAACAAAATCTATTCTTCAATATAAGGTAGTGCCTATTCTTTTTGGTACATCTATTAGAGATATAGGAATGGGTGCTGTACTTGATACTATAATAAGATATATGCCTTCGCCTTCTTATGTACCTGTTACAGACGGTACGGACCTTTTAACTAATGAAGCAGCTACAAGGTCTATATTAGGCGACAATAATCCATTTGCAGCTTTTGTATTTAAAACTACAATAGACCAATATGCAGGACGTATTTCTTTCTTTAAAGTTCGTTCTGGAAGCATAAAAAGCGGAGATGAAATATATAATTCTAGAACAGGCAAAAAAGAAAAAGTTTCGCACATATATATAGCAAGAGGAAAAAAACAAATAGAGGCAGATACAATTACAGCAGGCGATATTGGAGTATTAGCAAAACTTTCTGATTGTAGAACAGGTGATACTATAAGCGTGCCTTCTTCACCTTTCCAATTCTTAGCTCTTAAAGTTCCTCAGCCAATATATTTTACAGCAATTAAAATACTTAAAAATGATGTAAAAGCATTAGAAGTATTAGACACTATTAGCCAAGAAGATTTAACATTCCACGTAGAGTTTGATAGCGAAACAAAAGAAACTATCATAAAAGCTATGGGAGATTTGCAAGTAAAATTGGCATTAGATAGAGTTATTGCCCTCACAAAGGCAGAGATAGAACAAAGCGTTCCAAGAGTTGCATATATAGAGACAATAAGAAAACAAGCACAAGCACAATACAGACATAAAAAACAATCAGGCGGAAGCGGACAATTTGGAGAGGTTCATTTAGAGGTTTCACCACTCCCGCGTGACGGCGGTTATGAATTTGTAAATGATATATTTGGAGGTGCTATACCTAAGCAATATATACCCGGTGTAGAAAAGGGTATACAAGATGCTTTAGCACAAGGTCCATTAGGAAGATATCCTATGGTAGATGTTAAAGTGAGAGTTTATGATGGTAAGTACCATGATGTGGATTCTAATGAATTATCATTTAGAATAGCTGCATCTATGGCTGCTAAAGAGGCTTTTAAAAATGCTTCGCCTGTGCTGCTTGAGCCTGTTATGAAGGTTACAGTTTATGTGCCTGAAGAGTTTACTGGTTCTATAATGAATGAGCTTACAGGTAAAAGAGGCAAAATTTTAGGAATGGAGGCTGCGTCAAACACTGTACAAATGATTAAGGCAGAAGTTCCGCTTTCAGAGATGCTTACTTATTCTATAGAAATGAAAGCTTCTACTTCCGGAAGGGGTACTTTTGAGATGGAGCATTCTCATTATCAAGAACTTACCGGTCCTTTGGCTGATAAGGTTATTGAAGAGCGTAAGGCTTTGCTTGGTAGTGCTGAATAAAGTTAAAAAATGTATATAAATATAAGTTGATATTTTTTATATACTATAATATAATATTTTAATAATAAATTAGGAGATTATATGCTCAAGATTATTGACAAAATAAAAAAAGAACATGTATTTGAAGACTTAGAATCAAAAGATAAGGATTCTCTTTTCAAAGCTTTAAGTGAAAAAATAGCTTCTGTTTCTTCACTTTCTACTGATTCTATATTTGATGCTTTGAAAAAGAGAGAAGATGAGTACACAACTAATATTGGTAATGGCGTTGCAGTTCCGCATGGTAGAATTCAGGGTTATGGTAAAACTGACATATTTGTAGGTTTCCTAAAAAATGAGATAAACTATGACTCAGATTCTGATGAAAAGAGTCCTGTTAAACTCGTATTTGCTATACTTTCTGATCTTGAAAACCCTCAAGATTATCTTTTAAATCTTTCTCAAATATTCTTTTTAGTTAACCAAAAAGAGATATTAGACAAAATAATAGCTACTAAGAATTTTGAAGAGTTAGAAACTGTATTAGAATCTTTCAAAAAATTAGATGAAAAATTTGAAGCAGAAAAACAAATCAAATTCTTAATCGAACTTGAAAGAGCTGAAATACAAATTAAAGCTTATGAACTTTATAGTTCTACTCACTCTCAGCAAAAATCAGATTTAGTTTTAGAAGAGTACAAAAAATATAAAGATACTATTTTAAGCAAAATTGATGTTGCTGTATTAGAAAACTATAAGAGAATTAAAGAAAATAAAGGTGAAGCTCTTGCAAAAATTGAAAATTATAAATGCAGTGCTTGTAATGTAGCTATACCTAAAATGACTGTTAATGAAGTTAGAAGACAGAATCAGATTATTATGTGTTTCCACTGCGGAAGAATATTATTCACTACTGACTAATTAATGAAAAATAATATTTTTAAAAGAATAGCTAAGGTATTTTTAATAATTTCTTTAGCTATTCTTTATATATCTTGTTCCACTAATAAACCTAGCTCTAACATTAAAGAGTTTTTTAATTATCCAAATCCTTTTAATAGTAAAGAAGAAGCATATACTACTTTTAAAGTTTCTATTGATACTGGAGAGATAATAGAAACTAATCTTTATATTTATTCTCAAGAGGGTAATTTGGTAGATGAAAAAACTATGACTATATCTACCGACAAAAAGGAAGCTACAGCAATATGGTCTGCTATAGACAAAAACGGTAATTATTTGCCTCCTTCAATATACACTTCAAAAGTTATTTTAAAAGACAATCAAGACTCCACATTTGTTAGCGAGTTCAAAACTTCTGTAATATAGTTGTTGATTTATATATTAAGAAATTTTAGTTCATCAAAAACATATTTTAGTTTTTTATTTGTGGTGGCTTTGCCCCCACACCCCCACTTCTTTTGGCGACCGAAGGAAGTACCTGTGGGTATGACCCAAAGAAGCAAAAGGACTGCATTTTTATACGAAACAATAGTGTTATGTTATATTTAATACATATTCTTAAAATATTAAGCTGTAGTATATGCGTTTTTTGTAACTTTTTGACGAAGTCTGCACCGCGGCCGAAGGGAGTACCTTTAGGTGCGAAGGCGGGAAAAAGTTGAATAAAAAAACTTATATGACAAAATATAGTTATTTCACAAAAAATCAAGAAAATATATTTGTTTCCGTATAACTATTTTTAATAAATAGAATTAAGTTTGCCGTAGGTAATAGACTTATGAAGTTTTATAGCCTCAGAGTCTGTAAGATGTGCTACATAGTCTTTTACTAATTCTTCATTGCTGCTATACGGTATATCTGCTTTTTTAAATAATTTATCTTCTTCTATAATTTCTAAATGTTTTAATAAATATTCAAATATAGTAGATATTATTCTGTTTACCCTATCAACATCTTCCAATATTTCTTTACTTTCATAAACCTTTTTAAACATAAAAGCCCTTAAATCATTAATAGCATTTAAAACTTTTGCATCTATATCTATATACATTTTTTCTATACTAGCATTAATCACTCCCATTATCATAGTATCAGCCCTCTCACCGTAACTCTTACCAAGAACATTTATTATATCTTTTGGTATATCATGATAATCTAAAAGTCCATATCTTATAGCATCATCAACATCATGATTAGCATAAGCTATAGTATCGGCAATTCTCACAATCATACCCTCATTAGTTGAAGGTCCTGATGAATCTGTAAGAAGTTTTCCTGTTTTTCCTTTAGTGTGTTTTAATATACCGTCTCTCACTTCAAATGTTAGGTTTAGTCCTTTGCCTTTTTCCAAATGTTCTATTACTCTAAGCGACTGCACAGAATGATGAAAGCCTTTGAAATATTTTGATATAGCTTTCTCTCCAGCATGTCCAAATGGTGAGTGCCCCAAATCATGTCCTAATGCTATGGCTTCTGTTAAATCTTCATTGAGTCTTAGTACTCTTGCGATACTTCTTGCTATTTGCATAACTTCTAATGTATGTGTGAGTCTTGTTCTAAAATCTCCAACAGAAAGCATTATTACTTGTGCTTTATCTTTTAACCTTCTAAAATATTCGCTATGTATGATTCTATCTCTGTCTTGCATATAAAGTGTTCTTATATCATCTTCTTCTCTTGGATGTTGGCAGCCTTTGCTATTTGAAGAAAATGATGCTGCAGGAGACAAAAAACTTCTTTCTCTTGTTTCTATATCTAATCTTATTGTTCTCAAAATCAATATCCTTTTTATATATTATGTTAATATTACATTATAATAAAAAAAATACAATTATATAAAATATTTGATGTGTTATAAACTAATGTATATTGTGACAATATTATAGATTTTATTTTTATAGTTGTAATGTGTATTTTAAATTTGTAAATTTCTTATTGTTCTTTTTCCCGCAGCAAAAAGAACCAAAAAGTGCAAATTATTTAATTTTATACGGATATTTATAAAATATTATATAATACCTAGGTACTTACTTTGGTTGACAAAAGAAGTGGGGTTCTACCCTGCGGGTACGCTTCACAGGGTGGCTAGTCCCCGAAAATAATAGCAACATAAAAACTAATTTTGACAAAACGTAAAATTTTTAGTATATATATAATTAATTTATATATATTTTCAAGCATTATAATAAAACATTTTTAGCCTTATCAATCAAAGTTTTTAATTATTTTAACTTTTTAAGCCTCTCAAAAATATCAACACTTTCTATACTTATAGCAACTATTCTCGGTATAATGTCAAGAAGATATGAACGAATAGAAACCCAATCATAATTTGTAAGGTCATTGTCTATTAATGTTTTATGATGAAGTTCCTTTTCAGGCTTTAACTTTTTAGGCTTATAATAATCGCATATCCAATCTAAAGCCGACCTGCTTCCTATTTTATAATCAAACGCTTTTGGCGGTATGTTTTTTATAATGTTTTTTGAGTCTAGTATTATTGCAGCTGTTTCTTTATTTAGTTTTAGGAAGTCGAAGAAATCATTTTTATTAGGGCTGTCTATTTTTTCAGGAATGTAGTTTAAATCGCTTTCTATTTGTAAATTGCTGTATGGTTCTATGTTTTCAAAATTAGTCTGAAGTTCAATGAGCCTTTTTCCGAGAGCAGCGAACTCTTTAAAATTGCTGTAAAGCGGTATTCGAGGATAGTCAGTTTTAAGATTATCTTCGTATTTTTGTTGGTAGCTAGGAGATGATAGCACAGCATGACAATAAGCAAAAATGTTTTCAGGGGTAGCTAATTCTTTGTATTTTTGTTCGAATATTTTCAGAGCATAATCAGTGATATTGAGTGTAGGCTCTTCGGTGTTGTATATATAGAAAGGTACTATATGAGCTCCTCCATTTCCTCCGCCTATATTAAATTTATAATCTGATAATGTATCAGTAACTATAGGATTTAAAGTTGGATTTGGAATATTATTGAATGCTAAGGCAATATTATTAGAATTTTCATTTGGAAATATTTTTTTATTCTGATAAGGTCTCTGCATTATAGGATAATCAAAATAAGTATAATTTTTTATAAATGGTCTATAGAAACATTTTCTAATATATTCTATGTTAAAATCTATTTCCTTATTTTTTATCATATAGTCTTTTGTATCGCCAACCCATTTTATAGAATAGTCTAATTTATTATTCATCTCGGCATCATTCAATTCTCTGTCAGCCCATTTTTTTCTTTCTTTATTATAAACTTTCAAAAAATATTTTATTTTCTTTTCAAGCTGTTTTTCATCAAAATCATAAGCCCAATCATCTCTTGCAGTTAATGCCCCTAAACTAAACATTTTAAAAATTGCTTTTTGTTCTATGCCTTTACCAACCTTTTGATTTTTTACGTTTTTGTCTATCAATGCTATATGCTCATAAAAGTCGTTATCTGTTTGGTTTAGCCATTGTCCTTTATCTGTCGGCACTATGTCTTCAAAATCTATTTCTGAAAGTTTTTTTATTTCAGACAAATTCAAAAGTTTTTCATATCTTCCCAAGCTGCCGCCTATGTTATAATATTTTATATCTGCTTTTTTATCTGCTGCTTTTATTTTGGCGTCTTTTATTAAAAACATTATAGCAACACCTGTTTGTATATTAAAAATATTTTCGCCTTCTCTTTTATCTTTTTTTCTTAAGTTGCCTTTTAAATCTACTATGTAAATATAATCAAAATCTTTCTGCACGCTTATTCTAAATCCGTCATCTTGCTTTGAATCTAAATAGGCATTATTTGTGATAAATGCTATTATGCCGTTGTCATCGCTTTTTATTCTGTCGCTTGCCCATCTTATAAATCTTTTATACATGTCATATTGTTTAGTTTTTTGGGCTTTGCTGTTGGCTATATATGTTAATTGTATTCTTTTATCAAGCTCTTTATAAATTTTATTTTTATTATTATCATTCTCGCTTTTTTGATTGGCATTATACGGAGGATTTCCTATTATTAAATTGATTTTTTTCTTATACTGTTTTATAGCCCTCTCCACATTTTCGCTGCTGAACTGCTCCATTTCAAAGAGTCCGCCCGATTTTCGGCTTTTTATCTGAAACTCCAAAGTATCCAAAAAACACATATTCTCAAATATTTCATAGCTGTTCATCTTTTCAAAATATGCATTTTCTATATTAAGGTTTGAAATATAATAGGGCATTATATCAATTTCATTAGAGAATAATTCATTTTTGTATTTATATTCCAAATCTTTACTATTTATATTGTTAATTATATCAGCCATAAATATTCCAGTGCCTGAACAAGGGTCTAATATATTAACATCTTTGCTGTGAAGTTTTTTATTAAAATGTTTATATAGAAGTTCATCAGAAGCCCTCACCATAAATTTTACCACTTCTATAGGTGTATATTCTATTCCCTGTATATCTGCTTTTTTTTGATTCAATGCCTTATAAAAGTCAGAGTAAAAAGTTTTTAATATATCCTGTTTATCGTCCTTACTCATCAAAGCTATATATTTTACAAGTGATTCCATATAAGAGCTTATTTTTATGCTTATCTCTGCACTTTTTTTATTTATATGAGTTAAAATATTTTCTATTGAATTGGATATAATATTATTTCTATGGAAGTTTTGATTATGAAACAGCATTGCAAATATATCTCTTGTAAGCATATGCTGAATTATCATTTCTATTGCTGTTTCTTCAGTTATTTCTGCATTTATACTTCTAACGCACATTTCTGTAAAGTCTATTAAATCATCTCTAAAGCCTTTATTATTTTTTCTTTCATTTTTAAAAAACTCTCTCAAATCATCTGCCAAATCGGGTAGTATTTTTTTCAAATTGCTGAATGCATCATAAAATTCTCTGTAGGCATTAGGCACAAAGCTGACAAATTTTAAAAGAGTTTCATGCAAAGCATTACTGTCTTTCATATCAATAGTTTCTATTCTTCTGCCTTCTTGATATAATGCTAATGTCTTAGAGTTTTCAAATATAGTATTATCTAGAGGGTATCCTTTTTTTATTTTGCTGTCTATTTCTTTTTCAAAGTCATCTTTTTCATCTTTATTTTCTATCCAGCCTATAACCATACTGTCTTTTTTTATTCTTCCGTCTGGGTATACTTTTTTATTATTTTGTGCATACTCTTTTATTTCTCTCTCTATTTTTAAGCCTTTTTCACCTGCATAAATTTTTAAAAGTTCATAAAAAAACTCTCTTATATTCTGCTCGTTACTGCTTCCAGATAATTTTGCTTCTTCTATTTGTTTATAATAATTTTCTATTGAGGCTATAGACATTATGCATTAAACTCCAATATGTATTTATAACTATATTACAGTATATTTGATATAAAAAAGCAATTATTTTAATTTTTTATAGCTAAACAACTATTTTTTATATAAGTTTTTTATTCAACTTTTTCCCGCCTTCGCACCTAAAGGTACTCCCTTCGGTCGCGGTGCGGACTTCGTCAAAGTTTTTGCCATTCTGGCACGCTTCGCGAAAGTGCAAATTATTTTATACGGTAGGAATATTCATAAAATATTATATAATACCTATTTTTGAATTAAAAATATAGTCTTTCGCGAAGCGTATCCGAAGGATATGAGCTTCTTTGGGTCATACCAAAGGTACTTCCTACGGTCGCAAAAAGAAGTGGGGTTTTACCTTGTGGGTACGCTTCGCAGGGGGCAAAGCCCCAAATATTAAAATAAAATATTAATTTTATTTTTGATAATTTATAATTGTATATAATCAAAAATACAACCATATAAAATATTTGACATAATACATATATATATTATAATTTTAGCTATGAGTAAATATATTGTTATACATAAGATAATTAATGCTTCTATATTTATGCTTTTTCCTATAGCAGCATTTATAATAATGGCACATAAGAATCTTACTTCTGGATTTAATTTAGTAATGTTAATTTTATTAAATGTTATAGAGATAGGTATTTTCATTTCTTTTATAGCCGTATCTGCAAGATGCGATTGGGGTACTAGAAAACAGCATGCATTAGTAAAGGCTTTAATTTCTTTATCTATATATGTTTTAATAATATTATTTACATTGATGATTATCATTTTCTAATTGTTGGAAAGTTTTATAATGCAGTTATTTCTTCTTTATATATATTTTATTTTTGGATATATTGCTTATCCTTTTATTTTTATAGCTTTTTCTATTATTATGTTTTTTAATAAACCAATACGAAAGGGGGCTTTATCGAGATTAGGTTTTATTTATCCTAAAGAAAATAATAAAAATGCTGTATGGATTCATGCTGTAAGTGTGGGGGAGATAGTTGCTGTTAGGGAAATGGTATTTAATTTAATTGAAAGAGGATATAATGTTTATTTATCTACAACTACTGTAGGCGGATATGATATTGCAAAAAAAAATTATGGAGATAAAGTAGAGCTTTTTTATTTAACTTTAGATTATCCGCATATGATTAATAAGCTTATAAATTTAATATCTCCAGAATATGTGATGATAGCTGAAATTGAGATATGGCCTACTATGATATATATGCTTCATAAGAGGCTTATTCCTATATTTTTAATTAATGGCAGAATTGGTAAAAAAGAACTTAAAGGTTATAAAAACTTTCAATTTTTCTTTAAGCCCTATTTTAATATGTATGCTAAAATACTTGCACAAAGTAGTATTGATATGCAAAATATGATTGCTATAGGTATGCCTAAAAAACTTATAGCTGTTACTGGAAATTTGAAATATGATATTAATTATAGTGTAGATGAAAAAAAGATAGACAGTTTAGAGAGTATGATACCTGTAAATAAAATTGTTATAGTTGCAGGAAGTACTCATAGTAATGAAGAAGAAATTATATTAAAAGCCATAGATAAAATAGGCATAAAAGATGATGTATATATTGTAATAGTGCCAAGAAATATAGAGAGGGGAGAGGATATAAAAAATACAGCTTCAAAGTTAGGATATAATTTGCCTCTTTACACTGATTATGATAGAAGTTCTGAAGATGGCATTATTATAAACACAATAGGTGAGCTTCTTAATTGGTATAAACTCTCTGACCTTGTTATAATGGGCGGTACTTTTATTGGCAATATGGGCGGGCATAATATACTTGAGGCTATTTATTTTAAAAAGGCTGTGATAGTTGGAAGGTATATGTATAACTTTATAGAGATTTACGAATATATGAAAGAGAGTGTTTTTAATTGCAAAGAAAAAGAAAATCTTCCAGAAGTTATAAAGCTTGCTTATGAGAATAAAGAGCTTAGAGAAAAATTAGCAAATAGTGCCTATGAGCTTCTTATACAGAATAACGGTGCTAGTAAAAAAACTATGGAGTTTATAGATAAATATAACGGCATAGTTTATTAATTTGTTTTTACTTTTCTATAATATAATAAAGCTATAAATGCACATATTACAGCACTAGCAGTTAAAAATATATATGCTATCTCTATAGAATACATTTCTACTATTTTACCTGTTATGATAGGGTAAATAAATATTCCTATTGAATAAGCTGTTTGATAGAATCCCATAGCAGAAGATTTTTTATCTCTGTCTATTTCTATAAGTGCCTCGCTTGTAAGATATGATGCGAGCATTCCTATTGATAGACCTGAGAGTATTTGAGAAGCTGCTATTACAAATATATTTTTTGTGAGTATTACAGACACGCAGTATAAACCCAAAAGCACAAAAGAAAATGGAACATAAAATTTTGAGCCTCTCTTGCTTGCAAATGAAGTGCTTGCTATATATGCACTCACTATTGCAAAAAACATATTAAGCAGTGATGCTATTCCAACAAGGTATGATGCACCTCCTAGTTCTTTTATTCTGTTTAGAGTAAATGACACAGATGCGGCCATATGTATGCCTTGCTCTATTATGCTTAATACTGAGAAAAATAATAATCTTTTGTTTTTTATAACTAATATTAAATCTTTTATATTGCTTTTTTTATCCCTCTTCTCTTCTTTTAAGAAAAGTGCCAATATAGTTGCAGCAAAAGCAGCCAAAGCCGCAGCAATAAGCATAAGACTCATTCCAAACTTTTGATAAAATATAGTTGCAAATAAAAAACCCAAAAACATTCCTATAACATTAGCAACCAAACATTTACTAGCTGCCATATGTTCTTTGCTTCTGTCGAAATAAGAATAATATAAAACCATATACATAAGCCAAGTAGAAGCAGCAACACCTGTTAATATATTACCAACTAAAAAGCCATTAGCAGTAGGATAAACCATTTTTATAATAGAAGAAATAGCAGAAAGTAATGAACCTAATACTATAAAAATTTTATACTTACCAAAATAATCGCTTATTATACCGAAAGGAAATCTAAGTATCATCTGTGAAGCACCATAAAGTCCAAGTATTATACCTACTATAGACGGAGTTACATTTAAAGTGTATAGATACGGTACTTGAAAAGGTATGTAAGTGTATAAAGAAAACCAGTATAGTATCATTATTATAAAAAGAGTATTAGGCATTTTGTTAATCCTTTTTATATGCTGCTTAAGTTTCTTAATGCTAAGCTAATTAAATCTTCTGTTGTTTTATTTTCTTTGTTATCTATGTTTGATAATGCTTTTAATGCTTCACTATTTGAAAAGCCTAATGATATAAGAGCTTTTATCACATCACTTTCATTTTCATTATATGATATTTTTGAAGAAGAAATATTTATATCTATCTTTTCTATTTTATCTCTAATTTCAAACAATAGCTTTTCAGCCTTTTTTACTCCCATTCCCTGAACTTTTTTAAGCATATTAATATCTTTATTAAAGAGTATATGCATTATTTCATCTATTGAATATGTAGAGATAACTTCCATTGCAAGTTTAGCCCCAACACCAGAGGCAGACATTAAAGTATTAAACATTTTTTTCTCTTCTCTTGTTTTAAAACCATAAAGCGTCATAGAATCTTCTTTATGTATTAATTGAGTGTATAGCCTTATATTATCATCATTATTAACGTTTAATTTTTTTGATACTATAATCTCGTAAGCCACCCCATTAGAACATAAAAGAGCAATGATTCCCTCTGATATTGTGCAAACTTTACCTTCTATAAAAGCAAACATATTATAAACTAGGCTCGTATTCTAATTCTTTAATTACTTCAAGCATTTTATCTGTACTAACTTTACTTTCATCATATTCCACTTCAGCACAAGCATTTTCTAAACTTACATTTACTTTGCTTACTCCCTCTAAAGCAGTAAGCTCTTCAGTAACAGCCTTAACGCAATTTTGACAGCCCATTCCTTTAATTTTGATAGTAATATTTTTCATTTATATCTCCTTAATAAAAATGTTTTAGCATTATAACAAATAATTATATACTAATTGGGCGTATTTTTCAATAAAAAATCATATGTGTTTGTGTTTAGGAGCCATAGATATTGCACGTTTTTTAGTTAAAATAAAGTAGGTATTCCTTATAATATAAATAGCTA
>NZ_CAKVGN010000064.1 GCF_934747485.1 uncultured Brachyspira sp.
TAAAGTTGAAAAACAATTGGAAATTATATATAATTTAGCAAAAAAGGAGCTTTTTTAGTTATCTGGGTCAGCCCCTTTTTATTTAATCAAATTAATTTTATAAATATTATTACTTGATGTCAAAAATATTTAAATTATTCATCAAAGCATCTATATGAATTTTAGAATACTGCAATGAATTATTAACAATATACCAATATCCCCATATATAATTAACAATTATCTGAGCTTTTCTTACTTTTTTTTCATCAGCACCATCATACAAACTTATAAATTCTAAACGCTGCTCTTCATTAATATTAGATTCACATATAAAATTCCCTAAATCCCAATATTTTGAAGAAAATCCAGAATATTCAAAATCTATTAATTTTACATCTTTTCCATTATACATTATATTTCCATAGAGCAAATCCCTATGGCATAACACTTGATCATCTTGTTCTATTTCATCTGCTATAGAAAGTATAAATTCTCTTTGAGTATCTGTTACTATTTTTTTATTAGCAAGAGATTCATATTTATTAATTTCAGTATGCATAGACATAGGTTTAAAATCCATATGATCTTTAAATTTAATGCTATGCAATTCTTTTAATGCATTTACAAAAGATTTGAAAAAATCTGTATTTAAATCTTCATCTACTATGCTATGATATCCTTCTAAATAATCTGTTATCTTTACATCCCAATCAAAAAACTCTGTTTTAGGACATATAGTTAATGGTACTATAGAAGTAACTTTTCTTTCAGCTGGTCTATCTACAAATGATTCTGTACCTATTCCCGGTATTCTTATAACTTTATCTTCACCTAAAAATTTTATTCTATAATTGTAATTTGTAAGACCAGCCAGCCTTGTAGCTTTATTATCATCTGAGCATTGCTCTGCTATATCATCTGATGTTAAAAGGTTATGAGTTATAGCATCACTAAAAGAATCTATTTCATAAATTAAATCTTTTACTTCTGTTGCATAAAAATCTATTTTTTTTAATGAATTTAATACACAATATTCCCAATATTTATTATCATCAGTTTTTATTAATTCTTCTTTTAAAATTGATAAATCTTTCTTAGCAAAATATGCTATTCCTGTTTCACAAAGTCCGCTTTTACTATTCTCATCTATAGATATAACTTTATTATTATTATCTATATTATATTTCCAAGTAGGGTGTATTGTACTTTCTAATTTTTGACCTATGAACTGAGATACATCTTTTTTTATAAATCTTACAAAATCACTTTTAATATATAAATCACCATTCATTATTATTGTATCATCATCTATATCATCAATAACCAACTTTAAAGAATAACTACTATTTGTTTTCTCATAGTTTTCATTTATAATTTTTTTTAGTCCTAATGTTGATACATATTCATCAAACATTTCATGCTTATAGCCTGTAACTATGGTAATATCATTAATATTGGATTCTTTTAAAAAATGCACCGTATTTTCTAATAAAGTTTTACTATGTACATTTAATAAAGGTTTTGGCTTTATTAAAGTCATTGGTGCTAATCTAGTTCCTTTTCCCGCTGCAAGTATTATAGCTTTCATATAAAAACTCCTTAAATATTCAAATTATCAGTTTAAGTCTGTTAGTATTTTACTTAAAGCCAAAGCTCCTTTTTTGGCAGCTTCGCCTCTAAATTTATAAGCATCTTCTTTAGCTTTTATAATATTATCTTTTAATGAGGCATTATTAATAGTATTATTAACTATATTAGCAATGTTAGAAAAATTATTCTCATCTATCGAAACGGAAATATTTGGCAAAGTCCTAAAAGTCCAAGTCTCTTCTTTAAGTTCAACGGCATCATATCCCCTTTTATCAAATGTAAAATTAGGTATAATCGTAGGCTTATCAAAAAGAAAAGCATAATCAAATATAACACCAGAAAAATCTGATATCATAACATCAGCTTTTGATAATGAATAAATATTATCTCTATTAAAATCCCATTCTATATTGGCATTATCCTTATATTTGTTTTTTAATCTTTCAAGCATATCTTTTTCTACTATATTAGATTGAGGATGCGGACGTATTATTACATAATAACCGCTTTCTAAAATAGGATCTATTAGTTTTTCTCCAAACCTAGTTAAAAGCCCGTTCATACCCCAAGAAGGAGCTATTAGAACAGTTTCTTTATCATTTAATTTATTAATAGATTTTAATGCATCTTCTTTCTTCTTGTTAAGTTCATCTAAATATGTACTTCCTATAATTTCTAATTCTTTTACTTTAGTTCCTCTTGTTTCTTCCAGCTCTCTTATATCTGCTATTTGATTTTCACCATTTAATAATACAGCATCAAAAAAATCCAATGAATACAAACAATATAAAGCAGCTTCGCTAGGAGCATGAAATATATGAACATACTTCTTTACACCTTTAGAGCGTTTCAACTGAAAAACATCCAAATTAGGTGTAGTCATTAAACAAATATCAGCTTCTATAAAATTTAGTTTAGCATAAGCCTTATTTCCTACTCCTATAAACTCAGTATGAAGTAAATCATTTTTAATCTCAAAAATTTGGTCATCTTCACTCGAACTATAATATATTACTGGTATTTCTAATTTTATAAGCTCTTCTATTATAGGTTTAAAAACATTATAATATCTTTTATCTTCTCCATAAATTATTATTCTTGCCTTTTTTGAAGCTTCTGTTTCTATATTTTTACTTTTAGAAAAAGACATAGTTTTTAACTTTATCACTAATGCCTTTGATAAAAAGAAAAGTGCTCCTATTATTCCAAAAAGTGCTGAAAAAAGTAAACTTCCAGTACCTGGGTCTATATATCCAAATAAATTTCTTTGAAAGAAAAAAACAAATAAAACTATGATTGATATTAACATATAATAGCCTCAAAATTAAAAATGCATAAATAACTTATATCAATAAATTTCATGAATCATCATATATAAACTCTACTTCCTCTACAATATTTTTATTTTTTAAATCAGTTAAAAACTTTTTCCAATTATTTGTATCAAATATATTATCTTTAACATAATAAAATTTTCTAAAAGAATACATATTAGAATATTGTAAATTAGGTTGCCATTCTCTAGAAAATATAATATATACTCCATTATTTTTATAATCATTTGTAATTAAAGTACCTGTAAATGGATTTTTAATACCAACTATATGTTTAGTAGCTAAATAAGGTACATCAGCAACTGTTGAAAAATTAGTATCTATAATTAACTCACCCCTAGAATTAAAATCTTTATATATTAACAAGGCGTTAAATAAATTAATAGTTAATTTATAATCATCATTAATATCATAATTATTAAGTCCATAGAGAGGAAATCCATGATCAGAAACAACTATTATTTTTGTATTATCATATAAATTATTATCTTTTAAATAATTTATAAAATCAATTAAAATATTAATAGAAGCCATATTAGCATAAAAATGCTTAGTACTTGATTCATCTTTATAAATTAATAAATCTTCATCTCTAACATTTGTTGATTCAGAATAAGGTAAATAATCAGAATTAAAAAATTGAGGTTCATGTGTAATCATATTATGAAGTATATTATAATAGTTACCTTCCTCTTTTATACTTATAAAATTTTTAGTATTTTTTAAAATAGAATAGGTATATATACTTGAATTAACATTAAAATTATCAATATTAAACCAATTACCATTTCTATAAAAATCATACCTCAAATTTATAGGAAGCATTCTAAATATAGAAAATCTAACTATTCTATTTTTTTGCTTCATTTTATTCTGTTCATTAAAATTAATATATCCAATATTTCTATCTTTTAATAAATATTCATAAATACTATCATTGGCAACGCTACTATTATTATAAGCATTTATATTGCTGTAAGACTCAAATATACTTAAATCAGGTACATATTGAAAATTAGCATAAGCAGGTTCCAATATAGATGATTTATAACCATATTTTTCTAATGACATAGGAAGCATTAAAAGAGCTTCATTATGCTTTTCTTTTATTATATAATTACCACTTGTACTCATTTCATATGGTAAATAATCATATCCACCGTATATAGAACCTATTCCTAAAGTTGTACTACAAAAAGAAACATTATTTTTATAAAATATAAAACCATCAAATTTAGTTTTAAATTCAGGGTATTTATTAATTGCATCATCCCAATAAGATGAAACTGCTCTATCTAATATAAAGACAAAAATATTTTCACCATTCTTAGACAAATTAAATATTTTATTATCATCTATATTGTTATTAACATTTATTTTTTCTAATTCTAACTGTTCTGTTATTATTCCTCTAATATTAAATACAGACACAGAAAATAAAGCTAATAATATAACAAAATAAATATTAATAAAAAATATAAGTCTTTTTTTGATAATAAATAATGTAAATAATAAAATTACAGACAATATTAATATTATATTAAATATTATTTGATTAGCAGATGCTTTTAATAATTCAGTATTATCAAATATCAAATCAGCATTAATATTTAAATAATTACCTGTCATAATAAATGTATTAATTAACACTATACTAGAAGTAAAAATGATAATTAAAGTTATATAAGATTTAATTTTATCTGAAAATAATAAATATATAAATAAAGGATAAAATAAAAATAATCCAATACATATAGATAAATTATTAAATATTAAATAAAAAGGATTAGTAAACTCTTGAGGAGAATTGCCTATTAATGAGCTAGGTATAAATAAACCTGATAATATACTTATAATAATACAAGATATAATAATCAATTTATCTCTAATTGATGTAAAAGAAAACTCTTCTTCTTTATTTTTAAAGATGAACCTATAAACGTTGCCTATATTAATGATAAAAGTTAATATTAATAAAAAAGTATATATATTAATTGAATAAGATTTAGGAGATAATTTATAATAAATATCTATATTTTCATTTATAGTATTTATATCTTTATTCAATTCTACAACAGCATATTTTATATTATAACCATTAAATTCTATTTTTTTTATATGTTTTGTAAGCTTATTAACATTGCCTTGAAATTCAAATATATCACTGCTTATAAATATTTTGCTGTAATATTTTATTCTAGCAGAGTATACATAATTATTATTATTTTTAATAAAAATAAAATTAAAATCAGATAAATACGCCTTTCTTTCTATTTTTCCTAAAGAGATTAATAATATAAATAATATTGTAACTATAATAAAAAATATATTATAAGCCTTTAATAATTTGTATTTATTTTTAATAAATATATTATAAAGTTTATATTCTATTACTATATTCTTTATTAAAGAAAATAAGCAATTGATTGTCCAATAAAATAGAAGGCCTGACGGTGAAGTATATAATAGCACTAAAAATATTAAAGATACTATATATAAAGTAAGACTCTCCTTAAACTTTAATTTCTTAGAATAAACTAAACCTGCCAATAAGCTAAATAAAGTCATTACAAATGGAAGCAAATTAATACTAAAACTACCTATATGAATTAAAGCATCTGGTTTAGATAAGTCTTTAATAAATAAAAAAGATACACCGCTTAATCCTATCAAACTATGCACAAAATTATATGCTGCCATAAAAAATGGTATTTGTATTAAAAGACCTAAAGTACCGCGAAAAGCATATATTGTTTTATAGCCATTTATTCTTTGACAAGCTCTAATTAATAAATATCTTTGATCTCCTTTATATACAGCCTTTATATTATCTATCATTGGTTTCATCTTATCTTGTATAGCCCTTTCTTTAGCCTGCCAAGATTCTGCGATATTATATAGAGGAAGCGACAAAAAATTTATACATAAACTTAATAAAAATAAACTTATACCATAACTTGATTTAAATATATTATTAAACAAATAGAATAATATTTCTATAATAAATTCTATAGGATATATTAAAATATTATAAAGTATATCAAAAAACATTATAATACCCCAAAGAAATGAGTTTTTCTGAGTTTATAACTTTTTTGATAAACACATGGTATGTTTTTTCTATGTAATGATAAAGACAAAAATAAATTATGAACTGTTGACTGTTGACTGTTGACTGTTGACTGTTGACTGTTGACTGTTGACTGTTGACTACCATTTCATCTCCGCTTTCAATCATTTAATACATTCTAATATTAAATTATAATTATTGCAATCATTTTTATAAAAAACATTAAATAATTAATTAAATAAATATTTTTCAATAATTGAAACATAAAAAAAGCTGTAAAATAAATATATTTACAGCTTAAAAATATATGCATTATTAAAATTATTTAGTATAAATCTTTCCATTATGTTTTTCTTTTATTTTTGCAACGGTATCAGATATCATATTAACAGACTGCATTATATCATCAAACACATCAGGCTTTATAGACTGAGCCCCATCACATAAAGCATGCTCAGGGTCATTATGCACTTCTATAATCATGCCGTCAGCACCTGCAGAAATAGCTGCTAAAGTGAGAGGAAGTGCCATCCAAGACTTGCCGCTCGCATGCGAAGGGTCTCCTATTACAGGTAAATGACTTAAACGCTTTATTGCTGGTATTGCTGATACATCAAAAGTGTTTCTTGTGTAAGTTTCAAATGTTCTCACCCCTCTCTCACATAACACTACATTATCATTGCCCTGATTAAGTATATATTCAGCACTCATTAGCCATTCTTCTATAGTATTAGCTAATCCTCTTTTTAAAAGTATTGGCTTTTTTAACTTCCCAACCTCTTTTAGAAGCTCAAAGTTCTGCATGTTTCTCGCCCCAATCTGAATCATATCAACAGTATTTTCAAAATCTTCTAAATGCCTTATAGATACAATTTCACTTACTATAGGAATTCCAACTTCTTCTTTTGCAAGTTTTAGTATTTTTAGCCCATCAAGTGCTAAACCCTGAAAAGCATAAGGAGAAGTCCTTGGCTTAAAAGCTCCCCCTCTAAGCATTGAAGCTCCTGAAGCTTTCACACTTTTTGCTATGCTTATTAGTTGCTCTTCACTCTCTACAGAACAAGGTCCTGCTATAATTACAGGTTTATTCCCCCCTATTTTTACGCCAGATACATCTACTATAGTATCTTCTTTTTTAAATACCCTGTTTGCTCTTTTAAATGGCTCTTGTACTTTTAAAACTTTTGATACTCCTGGTAAGGAAGCTATTAACTCTATGTCTATTTTAGAAGTATCTCCAACCATTCCTATTACTGTATAATCTACACCCACACTTTTATGTATGCCTAAACCTGCCTCTTTTAATCTCTCTATAATACTTTCTATATGTTCTTCTTTAGCATTGGGCTTCATTACTACTATCATAATAAAATCTCCTTAAATACAAATAATTATTATAAATTAGTATATATTAAAAAATTATATTTTGTGTAAAAAATATTTATTAACGGCATTAAAACAAATTTTATATAATTAAATTTTGAAATTATATATAACTTACTTTTTATAAATAACCTAAAAATAACTCTTTTATATTGATATTATATGTTTTTTGTATATAATCTATTATTATGAAAAATGGAAAAGTAATATTTCCGGGTACTTTTGACCCTTTTACTTTGGGACACCTTGATGTTCTCTATAGGCTTGCTGATATATTTGAAGAAGTTTATATATCTGTAGCTGTAAACTTAGAAAAATCTCCAACTTTTACTATAGAAGAAAGAAAAGCTATGATTGAAAAAGTGGTTGGAAAAAATGATACTATAAAAATAGTGTCTATATCTGGGCTTGTTACAGAATATATGAAACAAAATAATATAAAAGTATTAGCAAGAGGAATAAGAGACAGCGAAGATTTATATTATGAACTAAAAATGTCAAGAATGAATAAGTTATTATACCCAGAAATGGATACTATATTTTTACATACATCTGAACATTATGCATATATAAGTTCATCACTCATTAAAGAGATACTAAAATTTAATGGTCCTATAGATGGCTTAGTTCCAGAAGTTTTAATAGATGATATTAAATCCAAATTCATAAAAAAATAAAATAATAAAAAAAATATATCAAAAAACGAATAAAGATTAGAATATGAAAAATTTTTACTTAGAAAATTACGGCTGCCAAATGAATAAGGCAGATTCAAATAGTTTAATAAACTCACTTATGCAAGAAGGCTTTATACAAACAGAAAATCATGAAAATGCTGATAATATCATAATAAACACATGCAGCGTGAGAGCACATGCTGAAGAGAGAGTTTTTTCAAGGGTAAAGCTATTTAATGCCAATAGAAAGAAAAACAAAAAAGATACAAAAATCATCATCATGGGCTGTATGGCTCAAACTTCTAAAGAACATCTTGAAAGTTTAGGGGTTGATAAGATATTTGATGTATATAATGAAGTTAATATTATAGACTATCTGAAAGATGAAGAGGTTTTCGTAAGAAAGTTTAATGACAATTATATATTTAATAAGTCTTATGTTGATGAAGATAAACCGCATAAAGCATTCATACCAATTACGCACGGATGCAACAACTGGTGCACATACTGCATAGTGCCTCACACAAGAGGTAAGATGATTAGCAGAAAATCTAATGAGATATTAGACGAAGTAAGAAGGCTTATTGATGAGGGTGCTAAAGAGATTACGCTTCTTGGGCAGAATGTTAATTCTTATGGGCTTGATATTGATGATGAAATAAACTTTACAGAGCTATTATACAAAATAGATAAAGTTATAGAAGAAAAAGCAAAAAATAAGGTGTGGATAAGATTTTTAACTTCCCACCCTAAAGATTTTGACAAAGAACTCGCTGATGCAATATGGAGCTTAAACAGTTTATGTAAGCACATACATCTTCCTTTTCAAAGCGGTTCAGACAGAATATTATCTTTAATGAACAGAAAATACACAAAAGAAGAATATATTAAAAAAGTATCATATTTACGTGAGCATGCCGATGACTTCCCTATTTCTACAGATATTATAGTAGGTTATGCAGATGAAACTGAAGAAGAATATCAAGAAACATTAGATTTACTTGAAAGCATTGGTTTTGAAGAGGCTTATTTATATAAATATTCTGAAAGAGAAGGCTCTATTGCATACAAAAAGAAAGTTCAATATGATAAAGCGGCAGGGGCAAGAAGACTTACTCAAATAGTTAATTTCCAAAGAGAATTGGCTCAAAAGCTGCTCTCAAAACAAGTGGGCAAAAAAGCTTATATAATGATAGATGATATTGCTAAAGATAATATGCATTATTTATGCAGAAGTAAAGAAAATAGAATAATATTAATAAAAAAAGAAGATGAGCTTAATATAGGTGATATATATTACTCTGAAATAACTGAGATAAAAAATCATACTTTAATTGGAAATTTAATAAAATAAAAAAAATATTCAAATAATTTGCGAAAAAAAATTCATTTTCAGTTTATATATTTGCAATTTTTTTTGTTAAATGGTAAAATTTTATTATAACAATTTTAGGGGTAGTATCTTGAGTTGTAATATTTGTGGCAAAAATCTTGCTGTTTTACATATAAAAGAATCTATAGGTAATAAAAAATACGAAATGCATATCTGCGAAGAATGCGAAAAAAAAATGAATATAATGGAAAAATGTATAGAACTTGAATTTAATAATTTATATACAATCTTTCCAGAATCTAAACCTGTTGCAAATTTAAAAAAGAAAAATCCGAAAAAACGTAAAGTAAAAGATAAAATATGCCCATCTTGCGGTTATTCTTTGAGAGACTTTAAAAAAACAGGAATAATGTCTTGTCCTAAATGTTATGAAAACTTCTCAGAAAATATATCTAAATATGTGAGAAAAATACATACTTACAACAAACATCTTGGAAGAGTTGCAAATAAAAACCTTACCAATAGAGATATAGAAGAAAAAATTAAACAATATGAAGCTACTATGGATATGCTCATCAAAATAGAAAACTATGAAGAAGCTTCTATTATTAAAAATAAAATACAAAACCTTAAACAAACTTTAAACATAAAAGAAACTTTAAGTGAAAATAAAGATGTCCGCAGATAACATTGCTAAATGGATATATAAAAAAGGCTTGGAAGATAATATCATATTATACTCTAAGGTATCTATATATAGAAATATAGACAATATTAGGTTTTATAATCATATAGATAAAGATGATATAGAAAAAATAGACAGCATTCTTACAAAAGAAATAGAAGAACTTAGAAAATTAGATATTCATCTTGAGAAAATAAAATTAATAGAGCTTCCTTCATTAGAAATCAAGCTTTTAAAAGAGAATCTCACAATACCAAATAAAAGAAATCTGTTAAATGCTTCTATATATATAGATGAAGACGAAGAGACGTCTATTTTAATTAATTCTAATGAACATTGCGAAATACAAACTATAGCAAGAGGTTTAGAAATTGAAGAATGTTTTAATAGAGCTTATAAAATAGAAAGTATGCTGGATAAAAAAATAGATTTCGCTTTTAATAAAAAATTTGGATATTTGACTAGCTCCCCAGAAAAAATAGGAATTGCAGCAAATTTAACAGTATCTATGGCAATACCGGCTATAATATGGAAAACACCAGACAATATAGAATATTTTATTAATAAAGCATCAAAAAAAGGGTTTGATATATCTATTAGAGCTGGAAGAACAATGCCGGTGCTTAATATAACAAACAGAACTATGATGGGTATTTCAGAAAAAGATGTTTTAAATAATATGCTCGAAATTGTAAATTATATTTTAGACAAAGAAAAAAAAATGCGTGTAAGAATAAAGAATATGGACAGATTAAATATAGAAGATAAGGTTTATAGGAGTAAGGCTATATTATTAAGTGCGAGAGTTATGAATTATATGGAGTTTATAAAGCATAATTTATGGCTTAGAGTGGGGTTAGATTGTAATATTATTGATGATATAGATTTGGATACTTTATCTTATATGATATTTATTGCAAAAAATAATCATTTAAAATTAATGTTTAATAATAAAAAAAAGTATAAAAAAACTTCTGAAATGAGGGCGGCTGTATTAAGAGATATAATGAATAATCAATAAAATTTATTTCATTAATTGTTTCATAATATCTAATATATTGAGCAATTTTACCCTATTAGAAAGGTTAATTGGAAGTAAAGAAAATAATTTTAATTTACCATTAACAGCATGTATTTTAAACTCAGACTTTTTTAAATTAATAAAATCTGATACTAAATTTGAAGTTTCTTTATTGTAAAAAACAACATTAACATTGATGTTTGATGATGAGTGTGATTTAATAGATATATTCTCTGAAACACAATAGGCAAACTTTTCATTTCTGCTGTTAATAAGATTGCATTCAAAATCTTCTAAAATCATTTTTATTGGGGCATTATTTTTTATATTAATAATGACATTTACATTTGTAGAATCCCATTCAAATTTTTTTAATTCAATTCCTCCAAAATTATAGTCTATAGGTATTTTCAAACCATGCTCCTTAAAACTAAAAAAGAGCTATAATCCTTAGATTATAACTCTATTTTTTTAATAAATAATTAAAATGCCATTAATTAGCCAATTTCAAATTACATTCATGCTCTTCTTTTTTATACATAGCCTGTCTTTTCATAAGCAAATCAAAATCAACCAAATGACCGTCAAATTCAGGACCCTCAACGCAAGCAAATTTAGTTTGAGTACCAACTAATACCCTACAGCATCCGCACATACCAGTACCATCAATCATAATAGGGTTCAAACTAACAGTAGTAGGAATATTGTATTCTTTAGTAAGTTTGCAAACAAATTTCATCATAATAGCAGGACCAATAGCTATGACCTCAGAAATCTTATCTCCCCTATCATATATTTTCTTAATCATATCAGTAACTAAGCCCTTCTCACCATAGCTTCCATTATCAGTACAAACTAATAATTCATCAGATACTTTTTTCATCATATCTTCCATAATGATAAGAGATTTATCTCTAGCACCTAATATAGATATAACCTTATTTCCAGCATTATGATGAGCTTGTACTATAGGATGTAAAGGAGCTATACCAACTCCGCCTCCCACGCCAAGTATAATACCATCTTTCTTTTCAATATGAGTAGGCTGACCCAATGGTCCTATAATGTCCATTATTTCATCGCCAACTTTAAGTTCCATCAATTTAGCTGTAGAATAACCAATACTTTGAGTTACTATAGTAATTGTTCCCGCTTCAGGGTCAGCATCAGCTATAGTAAGAGGTACTCTCTCCCCTAACTCATCTAATCTAAAAATAATAAAATTACCTGCTTTACGATGCTTAGCTATATCTGGAGCTACAACTTTCATCATAAAAACCTTATCTGACCATTGTTCCTTAGCAACAATTTTATAGCCCATAAAGATTTCTCCTTAAATAATATTTATTTTTTAAATTTATTGATTATTTTCTGTTGTTGATTCTTCTGCTGACTCTTCTTTAGAAGATTCTTCAGACTTTATTAAATCGGAATGTTTAGGTATTTTCACCCCAAGTCTTTCAACTAAGCGAGCTTTCTTACCAACTTTATCTCTTAAATAATAAAGTTTAGCTCTTCTTACTTTAGCTTTTCTTATAATATCAATATGATCTATTCTAGGAGAGTTTACCAAAAATATCCTCTCAACACCAACACCATAAGATATTTTTCTAACTATAAAACTTTTATTAATACCTTTACCACGCATTGAAATAACAACGCCTTCAAATGCTTGTAATCTTTCTCTATCACCTTCTATAATTTTTACCCATACTTTTACGGTATCACCTATTTCAAAAGGCAAAATAGCTTCTTTTTTATGCTTTGCTTCTACTAATCTAATCTGTTGCTCCATTGATTTTTCTCCTAAAAATTTATATTAATTTAATTAAATACACTTTATAGAAATTATATTTTATCATAATATACTAATTTAATCAAGTAGAATATATAGATTTTTTGTTTAGCTAAGCATATTCTATTTATTTTTTTACTTATTATAATAATTATTACTTAATAGAGATAAATTATTAAAAACAAATATAAATTTATATCAAATATACCGCCTATCTGTTTTAAATAAATTTTTTCAAGTAAAATACTCTTTATCCGATAAAATATAATAATAAAAAAGATATAGCTATAGTTGATAAGGGTATAGAGTTATGAATAATGATAAAAAGCAAAAAATTATTAAAACATTTCTTAGTCTGATGATATCATTTTTAATGATTTTTATAGTGGCTATGTTTGCAAGAGTGGCAAGTAATACTGTATTACCTCAAAATAGCAAAGTATCTGTATTAATCAATGATTATTTAGATATGATGATGGAAATGATGGATAAATTTGCTACAAACTTAAAAATAAAAAGAAATACCGTCTCAGAATATCAGGTAAACTTAATAACACAATCTATATCAGATTATGTTGGATATAGTATGTATCAAACCGCTGATATATTAAAAGATTATAACCCATATAAAAATTATTCTAAAGCAGAATTAGAGAAATATAAAAATGATTATTATAAAATGACTTTGGAAAACCCTTATTTAAGAAGCATGACTGTTTTTTCTATGGACGGTAAGATGAGGCTCAATTTATATTCGGCAAATCATAAATCTTGGCCTATAGAATTACAGGACAGCCTATTAAAAGAAGTAAAAAATAAAGGTTCTTTAGTATTAAATGCTGAAAATGAAAATGCTTTCTATATAATGGAATATATTAAAAATAAAAATGGTGAAATTATTGTTACTACAAGAAATGATTACTCTTATGTTTCTGATATAGCTATGTATTATCAAGTGGCAGACAAAAGACTTTATATAAGTGACTCTAGGGATTTAGTTTATAATGTGAGAGAATCTGTGGGAGAGAAATCTATAGAAAAAGTATCAAGTGTTATTAATAGATTTGCCTACTATAAAAAACAGCCAAGTTTTATAGTTAATGATTCATTATCTGTATCTATGATAGGAAAAGAGTATCCTAATTATTTTGAGTTGATAGTATTAGCAGTTACTGCTTTACTTATATTATTATTCCAATTAATATTGACTGGAATACTTAATTTCTTTAAATATTTAATGCAGATTAAAAGTAATAGAGAGTTTTTAGAAAATGTGAAAGGTGAAAACGAGCTTTTTATTGATGAAAGTTTAGTAAAGTCAGATATACCTAAATCTACAGCTATAGATGATATGCCGCCTATAATAGAAAAATTGCATTATAAAATACCAGAAAAATATTTTGAAAAAAATGAAGCTAAAGAAGAAAATAAATTTAATATTGCAAAAGACATATCAAATATTGTAAATATGATTAAATTTACCAGCTCCAACCCTATCAAAAATGAAGATATAAATAATGATTATAATGAAATAAATGATAACATAGAAGAAATAAAAGACAGCAGCATAGAAGAAAATAATCTTGATAATATTTATTCATTAAGCTATATAGAAAATGAAGTTGATAAAGAATTAGAAAATGAAAAAAATGAAGATTTAATAGAAGTTGTAGAAGATGAAATATCAGAAGAAGATAGCATATTAGAATACAATGAATTAGAAGAAATCTATAAAACAGAAGAGTATAACGAATACAACGAAGAAGAATATGATGAAATAGAAAATATAGAATATAAAGACAATATAGATATTAATTTAAATGATAACGAAGAAATAAATAATCAAGAAGATGAAAATATAGAAGAGTATAGTCATACAGAAAATAATGACAATAATGAATATTATTCTTTAAATGACGAATATTTAAATAATAATAATGATGAATATCTTTATAATACTAATGAAGATATAAGAGATAGAAAAATTATTAAAAGTGATTCATCATTATCATATGAAGACAAATACAGCACTGATAACATTTTCAATTCAAAAGAAGAAATAGAAGAAGTAAACGAAATAGATGAGATAAAAGAATCAGAAAGAACAGAAGAAATAAAAGAAAATGCAGCAGAAGAAGAAAAAAATAATGTTGATATGGAAATATATAATTCATATAATATTATAGAAAATAATACTGCAGAAAAAATAAAAAATAATATAGACACTAAAAAAACAGAAGACGTGTTTGCTGCTTTTGATAAAATGCTCTCTTCAATAATAAGCAAAGCTGAAGAAGATGCTAAAAAAAGTATAACTAAAAAATAATATAGGTGGTTTTTTATGTTTGATAGACATAATAATATTTCTATTTTTGTATATATAGCTATTTTGCTTAATACTATAATTATTGCTCTATTTATCACTTTTGTATTTGGATTAAAGAAAGATGCTTTTGACATAGATACAAAAAAACTTGATAGAACATCTCTTATATGTCAAAATAATATATTGAGCCTTATAAATGACTATGATAATAGACTAGATAAAATAATAGAAAGCTATAATTTTCCTTCATTGCTTCAAAATGTAGTTTTAAATGGAATGAATGAAGATGAAAAAAATAGAATTATATCTATTTTTAGAAGCGGTAATTATGCTTTTGATACTGTTGGGCTTTATTTTTCTGATGGCCGTGCCGTATTTTCTTCTCCGGACAATAGAAAAAGTATTAATTTAAATGCATTAAAAGTAAATAATAAAAAAGCATTTTTTGACCAAGATTTTGACGGAGTTTATTTTATTAAGCCTATAAAAAATGAAAAAGGTTTAGAAGTAGGATATATTGTAGCAAGCGTATTTAAAAAGATTTTTGAAAACACTTCATACAATTTAAACTTTCTGCTTATACCTAATGGAGTGGTATATTACAACCCTTCTATAAATATCAATAGTATTTCGAGAGATACATTATATCAATATATGAATAATCCCGGAGTAATAAATATAGGTGCTTATTCATACATATTACATTCGAGCAATGTTAAAGATATATATAATTTTAATGTTGGTATATTAGAGCTTGATGTACCTATAATACAAAAATATTTAAAATACATCTTACTCATTATACTTAGCTCCTCTTTAGTTTTCTTGGTGGCAAGTGCATTATACGAAAGAAAAAAATTACAAATGCAAAACGCTTCTGATATAGAATATGACAGTATATATTCAGATGATAATAATTTAGAATATGAGCAATATAATGATTTTAATGATGATGATGAAAATAATCTTGATGATTTTAATTATGACTTAGATACATTAAATGAAGATATAGAATATTTAAATAAAATAGAGTCAAAAAACAAAAAACATATTGATAAAAAAAGCAAATTAGAATTACCTAATTTAGATGAAATAGATAAAGCTGAAAATAATATTGGTAAAGAAGATTCTTTAAATATTGAAGATTTAGAAGATATGGAAGACAATATTGAAGATGAAGCTATTAAGTTAGAAAATGTTGAAGACGTTGATGATACAGACGAGCATTTAAATATAGACAATATTGAAGACTTAGAAGATAATATTGAAGATGAAGCTATCAAGTTAGAAAATGTTGAAGACGTTGATGATACAGACGAGCATTTAAATATAGACAATATTGAAGATTTGGAAGATAATATTGAAGATGAAGCTATTAAGTTAGAAAATGTTGAAGACGTTGATGATACAGATGAGCATTTAAATAT
>NZ_CAKVGN010000065.1 GCF_934747485.1 uncultured Brachyspira sp.
AATAAATGCGACTTTCTTATTTTCAATTTCTTCCTTTATCAGACTTCCTACACTTGAAAAGTGCGAACATAAAAATAGTTTCATCAATATTCTCCTTTTATAAATTGCGATTTGTTGCTCAATTTCGTATTCAAATTATAACATAAAACTTGTGGGGCTGTCCTAGATAACTAAAAAAGCTCCTTTCTTGCTAAATTATATATAATTTCCAACTGTTTTTCAACTTTTGGATTATTAAATCTAAATTGACACTCTTTAATAAATAAGTGAAAATGTTCTTTTGGTATTCCATTAAATTTACGAAGATGTCTCTTTGCTTGATTCCAAAAGTTCTCTATACCATTAATATGGTTCTTTTCTTCAGCAAACTTTTCACTATGATTAATTCTAAAGTGTTTAAATTCAGAGACATCTAATACATCATAACTATGATAATAATCTGAATAAACTATACTATCTGGCTGTACTTTTTGCCTAATAATAGGCATTAAAGTGCTTATTTTAGTATTATTTATCATTTTTACATATACTTTTCCTCCTCTTTTTAATAAACCAAACACTGGTATTTTATCTTTAGCTCCTCTCCCTCTTTTTCCTTTTCTTTTGCCTCCAAAATAACTCTCATCAACTTCTATTTCTCCATTAAAAACTTCTTCTTCTTTTTCTTTCTCATATTCAAATATTAATTCTCGTAAATGATATAATATAATATTGCTGTTTTACGATTAATTCCAATAAGAGCAGAGGCAGTCCTTGCTGTAGTTCCTGCTGCAAAATGCTCTATTAATTTTAATTGTTTTTCTTCACTTAATTTACTACGTTTCATACTTAAATTTTAACAAATTTAAGTTATCTGGGTCAGCCCCTTTATTTATATCTATTTTATCAGTATAGCTTAAAAGTGTATTAATGGCGTTAGTTTTATCATAATGAATAGCATAAAGAAGCGGAGTAAATCCTTCAGAGTTTCTTACATTAATATCAATAGTGTTAGAGATGGCATTATGTATTAAAGCGGCGTCATCTTTATAAATAGCGTCAAAAAGAATCTTGCTTTCTAATTGACTTGAATATTCACTCTTTTCTTCTTCTTTTTTATAGTAGGAAGCATCATCATCCGGCATATTATCATATAAAAAGTCTTCTACAATGTTATTAACATTATTTGCTTGAATGGAATTTATATTGTTATTATATGAATTGGTACTATAAATATTAGTATTTCCAAAATTGCCCATTATATTTTCTATACTATCACCATACAATAAATCTGAAGCAGTTTTGCCGTCATAATTTCTTATAGTATAATCAGCTCCCTTTAATAATAAAAATCTATAAGTATTGCTGTTGTTATTTTTTACAGCCAAATGCAAAGGGGTGTCTCCGTTAATATTTTGTATATTTATACTAATAGGAGTTCTATTCATGAGAGCAATTAAAGTATTAGTGTTTCCGAGTGATGAAGCATTATGCAAAGGAGTGTTGCCGTATATATCTACAACTCTATAGGAATTGCTGCTGTAATTTAAAATTGTATCAATAACTTCGGTACTTGAAAATCTTGCAGCATACATTAAAGCATTATCTCCTAAACTGTCTTTTCTATTTATATCTGCTCCATGTTTTAATAGAGTGTTTATTATATTAGTGTTATTTTTAAATATAGCATACTGCAAAGGGCTAACATCACCCAAATATACATTGCCTGTAAACTCTGCTATACTTTCATCAAAATAAACTTCATCAGCCGGTATATATGAAGTTTCTATATTTATAATATTAGTATTATTCATTTTATATTTAAAAAGTTCATTAACCATATCATCTTTATCAAGATGTATAGCATAAGTGAGGGGAGTGTCATAAGCCATAATGATAGAGTTCATATTAAAATTAGAATACATCATTATATCTCTTAATGCATTGGTATCTGATGTTTGAATAACTCTTGCTATAAACATGTTTTCGTAGTAAGTGTTTGTATTATTATTTTCTTTGTTATTATCATCTAAATCAAAAGCAGAACTTCCGCCTGATAATATATATTCTGGGGTTACTCCATAATTATCACCTATATCTTTATTAGCACCAAGTTTAATAAGAAGATTATAGGCATCCTTTTTTGCATAGTAAGCGGCATAATATAAAGCAGTGCATCCATTTGAATCTCTGTCATTAATATTCATATCAACATTTTTAACTAAGAAATTAATAGTATTTAAATTATTAAAAGCAGCAGCATAATGAAGCCCATTAAGATTGCCGTTAGGGGTTTTATCATTAACTAAACTGCTGTCTTTTTGAAGAAGCATTCTTATAATATTACCTTCCCCAAAACCGCATGCATATAAAAATACAGAGTTCCCCTCATTGTCTTTAGCTCTAACATTAGCCCCCTTGTCTATAAGCTCTTTAACTGCTTTTGAATTATTTTTAAATATAGCAAACATTAAAGGAGTAGCTCCTCCAATATTAACGCTATCTCCTTCATATTTATTTACAAACGGATAAGCTGCAAAATTATTAGGAAGTCTGTATTCAATATTAACATCGCTATACTCAAGCAGCACTCTCAAAGCCCTTTCATTGTTACATTCAATAGTATATAAAAGCGGAGTTAATCCCATTTCATTTGTAGCAGAAAAGTCCACTCTGTATTTTAAAATCTCTCTTAAATCTCTTTCATTTTTCTTTTCTTTTATAGCCCAAAATAATTCACTTTCTTTTTGATTTATAGCATATATATTAAAATTAGCAGAAAAAAGTAATATAATTAATAAAAATACATTTCTAATCATAGCATCAATTTCCTAGTAAACATAATATAAAAAATTATATAATAATAATAAATTAATAACAACATTATAAAGAAAAAATATAATATTACTATAACATTTATAAAATAAAAAAATAAAACCTTATAATGAAATATTTGTATATTTATCATAAGGTTTAATAATTAAAAAAAATAAATATTTTTAATTATTTAAAAATACTTTTTTATCATATCATTTATAGCTTTACTATTAATTCCACTTGTGCTACTTTCCTCTGTAGTTATAAGATAATATTTAGCATCTTCTAAACTATCAGCATCTTTTATACCATTTGAATAATATACTGATTTTTTATCTTCCCATTTATCTTTATATTTTTTATTGTCCATCATACCTAAATGCTCCCATATATAAACTTTACCATCTTTTTCTATTGTAAAATCTGGTATAAATCTTCTATCACCTAATTTCAATTCTTTTTCATATTCATAAGATATACCATTTTTAGATAAACTATCAGCTATGATAACTTCAGATTTTGATCTTACAAACTCTCCATTACTTGTTATATGTATTTTATTCTTATCAAAATAGCTATTATATTTCTCATAATATTCAAATAAAGGATTATCTGTAAATAAATTATTCATCCTTCTAATAATCATAGAATATCTGTCTTCCTGATATTTATTTAATTCAGATTTTAAATTTTGATGTAATACATACACTTTATCTTTATGTCTTGTTAAAGCCGTATATATCATTTCTCTGCTTACAAGATTAGAAGATATATTAGGTATTATCACTATAGTAGTACCAAATCCGCTTCCCTGAGATTTATGAACTGTAAGAGCATAGGCTAATTCAACAATAGAATTTTCATCTTTAGGAAAATCATGCTCATATAATTTTTTAATTTTACTTTCATCTTTGCTAGTTGATCCAAATCTAAAATATCCATTCGCCGATTCAAAATTAATAATAAAATAATCATTTTCTATTAATTTATTCTTATCTATTCTTCCTGTAATTATACCTATATCTCCATTCGCCAAATATTCATCGCCTTTCTTATTTATACAATATCTTTTATGGTTCTTTAAATTTATAACTTTATCACCATATGATATTTGTTCTTCACCTCTGGGAGTAGGTAAAAGCTGCAATCTTCTTCCATAATTATCTTTGTACTTTTTCTTTAATTCATCAACAAAAAACTTATTATGTATTACGCTATTAATAGGCTTACATCCTACATAATTCCTTTCTCTAAATGGAGTTAATATTTGCCATGAATTATGTGTTATTTTAGCATTTTGAAAAGTTACATAATTGCCATTTTCTAAAGCACCAAATGATCTTAACAAAGTATTATAATCATTGATGTATATTTTATCATCATTATTAATGGATATTTTACCTAAAACTTCTAATATTTTTTTCTCTAACTCTTCTTCATCATTCCATTCTATAAATTCTATATCATTTTCTTTGTTTGGATTATCTATAATTTCTTCTTCATTTTCTTCATCTTCTTCTCTGAATTTTAAAGCATATTCAATAGATTCGCTTCCTTTTTTCTGTCTATAATTTTCTTTTAATATTAGTAAATTATTATTTAATTTATTTTCTTCTAAATATTTTATTATATCATAAAAAGGTTTCCCTTCTTCTATAGGAGGAAGCTGACAATGATCCCCTACTAATATAATTCTCTCAGCATTACTTCCAACAACTTCAAATATTGCCGCAAGCATAGTTTCAGACACCATAGAAGTTTCATCTATAATTACAGTTTTGTACGATGTTTTTGATTCATATTTTTCTTTTATACTAAAATACGCATTATCAAAATCATATCTTTCGTATTTACTTAAGAAACCAGCAATTGTCTTAGTTTGTGCATTATCTACATTTTGAAGAAGTGTTCTTGCTTTTCCTGTAGGAGTCAATATCATTATTGATTCTTTATTTATTTCAGATAATGAACATAAAGCTTTTATTACATGGGTCTTTCCTGTACCCGCAGAACCAGTTAATGCAGAAAATTTATTTAAAGCCAAATGTTTGATAGATTTTTTTTGATTGTCTGATAATTTATTATTATCAATTGTATAATCATCTAACTCAGAAATTATAGATTGTTCATCTAGTTTGTTTTTTTCATTAATTCTATTATTTACAGTTTCTTCTATAATATTTTTTATAATATTATAATATTTTAACTGAAGGGATATTTTTTTCTTACCATTATCATCTATACTTTCTATAATCAAAATATTTTCTTTAAAATAATCCTCATCTTTTATAACATTAATATCATCCGTATCTATATTTATTTTATTTTCCATACTAATATTATTAACTTCTTTTAATACCATTTCTAATGGAAGTACAGTATGACCAGAATTATATAACTGTTCATACATTATATATACTATAAATGCTGTTACTCTCATATAATTATTTTTATCATCATAATCTTCAAATACTATACCATAATTTTTATCTATATTTTTTAAATTATCATCTATAAATATAGCTTTATCTATTGTAAAAATATTAATACCATAATTAGTGTATAAAATATAAGGATTATTTATAATATATTTTTTTTCATCATCAGATATATTCTTTAAGCTATTAATGCATTCTTCGCTTAAACTCATTCTGCTAATTAAATAATAAAAATTCTTATTATCTTCAGGCATCTTCTCTATTTTTTTTATTCTGCTTTTTTCAATGCTGAAATCATGAATATGCTCTTCAAAATAATCCCAATAATCCATGGTTTCTTCTTTTTTAGATTCATCATAAATTTTTCTCTCTATTTCATAAGCATTTTCTATATCTAAACTTTTAAGAACTTCACCAAATGAAGGATATAGCCCCCTAATTTTCCATACATTATCTATTTGTTTTTCTATCCATTCTTTTTGTTTGGAATAATCTTTATTTAAAACTTTTTCTATCTCATCTAATACATTTATTGCTTTATATAGCAAATCAAGAACCTGATCATTATATACATGTTCGCTTACATAAGAAAAATTTTCAAACATTTCTGCATCGCTGAATAAAGTGCATTTCTCAAAATCTATATTTTCGTCTTTATTTTTATTAGAATAATCAAGCAGTTCATGATAAGGAAATATAAATCCTTCATTGTTATCTTCTCTTATTGAATGATAAACAGTCCTATTCCATATCAATGCTCTATTCAATCCATTAGAATCTATATCATTATCTGATAGCTCATAATAATATTCTATTATATCTCCCAAACCAGTAATTTTACCTATACCAATTATTATCCTTCTTCCCTTTGTATCTTCTATAAACGGAGCATTTTTAGAATAAAAAAAGCATAAAGAAGATTCTGCAGCTATATAATTATAAAATGTATCCATCAATATTTTTTGATTATCTTTACATTGCCACCAAGAAGTATTTAAATAGCCTGCTTTTTTTTCTAACTTATCCTCTTTATTATGATCTAAACCTTTAATATCATTAAAATTATACTGACCTGTTTTATTTCTCATCATCCATCTAAATGGTATAACAGATGCACTGTATTTTTCAAAATCAATTTTTGTTTTTTTAAAATGATTTCCTATATTATCATTAGAACTATATTGATATTTCATAGTAATAGGTATATCTTTAGATTTTAAAATAGAAACGTTTTCTTTAATACAAGGCGGATATGTAGATTCATCATTAATATCCAACTCTTTACATTCTAAGCAGTTTCTTCTTTTTTCGCCTATATTTTTTAATATATTACAATATATGTTTTTTTCAGGATTTTTGCATGTTTTTCCATTCCATGCAGTGTCATGCCAAGGTACTCTTATTGATAAATGTCTTATAAAATTACTCATATATATACTCCAATATTTGATAACTTTATATAGTATAGTAAAATTATAATAGTATATCAATATTTTATATAAAATTTTATAATTATAAACTATAAGAGAGTAGTTATTATAATAACATATTATGATAACTAATCATTAAAGAATATATCATCAGGCTTTAAACCTTCATTATTAGCAATCTCTCTGTCAGCACCAAGCTCTATAAGCAAATTATAAGCTTCTGCCTTTCTATTAGCAGCAGCATAATAAAGAGCAGTCCAGCCGTCATTATCCTTCGCATTAATATCAACATGAAGCCTATTAACCAAATAACTAATTACTTTAATGTTATCATATACAACAGCCATTTGTAAAGCAGTTACATTTTTTTTAGTTTTGCTATTAACTAAATTTTTATTTTTGCTTACTAAACTGCTCATTATACGAACATTTCCAAAAGCAGCTGCATATAAAAAACTATTCCAGCCCTCTTCATCAGAAGTATTGATATTGGCATTTTTTTTAATAAGCCTGCTTACTATTCTGCTGTCTCCATTGCTTTTAAATATAGCATAAAGTAAAGGTGTAGCCCCGCCTATATAAACAGCCTCTCTGCTGAAATTATCTAATGCTGTATAATATCCGTTTGGAAGAGTAGCCTCCAAATTAATATTCTCACAGTCAAGCAAAATATCAACAGCTTTTATGTTTCTATTTCTTATAGCAAAATGCAAAGCACTAAGCCCATAACCATCTTCTGCATTAACATTAGCACCATTTTCTATGCTTTTTCTTAATTTTTTTATATCATTGTCTCTTATAGCTTCAAATAATTCCCTATCAATGTCATTTAGTTTATTATACTTCATCATCACAAGCTCTCTAAGTCTTGTTGAAGGATACATACCATTATTGTCTGTAATCTGAGTATTAGCTCCCAATTTTATAAGAAGTCTGTATGATTCAATGCTTTGAGAATTAGCCGCATGATAAAGAGCAGTCCAGCCGTCAATATCACGCGAATTAATGTCAATATTAAAATTAGTGCATATATATTCTATAACTTCATAATTATTATGGCTGCTTGCTATATGAAGTATATTAACTTTAAACTCTGTTTCGCTATTAATTAAACTTGGAGATTTTTCTGCTATCAATTTTAAAGTATCTATATCAGAAAAAGCAGCAGCATACATAATGCTATTATAATTTTTATCATCTCTATCTTTCAAATATGAATCATCTATATTATCTATAAAAAATTTAATAATATCTTTTTTGTCATTATAAATGGCATAAAGTAAAGGAGTAGCCCCTTCCAAATTGTTTTCATAATCTTTAGGAAGCCTATATTTTAAGCTTTGTGTATCATTTTCTACTATATATTTTATATAATTAATATCATTATCTTCTATAGCAGTGAAAATTTTATTTATATAATTGTAATCAGCATGCAAATTATAAAATACTATAATAATAAATAAGATAAATATTTTTTTTATCATTTTTGTACCCATAAATTAAAAAATGCTACTAGTAGTTTGATTGTCTCTCAAATCTGTAATAGTAGAATTGAGGTCATATTCTCTTCTAGGAAGTCCTGCATTAGGGAAATCAGTAAGAGTAAATTCAATCCAAAATTCTTTATTCCAATAAGAACCCTTAACCGAACCGCTTGCAATATCCGAAGGAAGAGAAGAAGGCGATATAGAAAAAGTAGCCCTTAATTGCCAGCCGTCTAATTCATGCCATATACTAGTATTTATAGAACTTAGTTTAAATAAGCTGTTTATTCTTTTTTGAGAATCTCTAAAATTAAAAGAATCAACAATATCCCAGAAAGGATTGACCCAAGTTTCATTTTCTTTTTCAGCATAAGACTTTATGTATCTATAAGCTCTGTCGTTTCTGCTTGTTGTAGAAAAACTAAAAGTAAATTGTTCTAATATTTTTAATTCAAAACCAAGTGAAAAAGCTGCAGAATTATATTTATAGTTAATAAAGTCATGTCTATATGTTATATCAAAGAAGAATCTGAAATCATTTTTATAGCCGTCAAAGAATTTCTTTTTATTATTTCTTACCAATATCCAATCGGTGAGATTATCTATAGGAATAGGGACATGAATAAGAGTATTAATAGCGTTTTGTGTAAAATTTGTACCGAGTAGGTTTTTAGATAAATCATAAGAAATATAGGAAGAGTCATAATATAATCTTGTAGAGCCTCCTACTTCTGTTGTTAAAAATCTATTGGTATTATGTATAAGTTCATAATTTTTAGTTTGAGCATTATATGTTGGTATAAGGTCATAACCCGTTCTAATAGTACCTCTAATATCCCAATTTAAATTAGGTATAAAAAATATGCTGTATCCAGTACCGCCTGCGTTTAGACTTGTATTAATGCTATGACTGCTGAAATCTCCGCTTTGATTTTCATTAGTATATGCAGCATCTTTTTGCTTAAATCTATAGCCAATGCTATATGATGTATCCCAAGTCACAGATGGGGAGAAATAGTTATCAAATTTGTAAGGCAATATGGAGTTAGGTAAAAATACAGAAAGGTTCATACTGCTCGCTAAACCTAAATATGTATTGTCTCTGTCATAAATTAAATCCTCTGACTTAGGATTGACACTTTTTTGATAAGCATAGTCTATATTAAAATTAGGAGTAAATCGCATAAATAAATTAGTAAAACTTCTTGATAATCCGCCGTTTAATTGCAAGTTATTTCTTTCAGCTAATTTTTCGTTTAGCTGCTCATTGAGATTAGGATTATTATAAAATGCTATACCTTCGGAGGTCTTATAATCTATTGTGTGAGAATAATTCATACTGATATTATAATTAATATTAACATCAGGGAAATAATAAGAAGTCTCATCTCCAAAAACAGAACTATAGCTTGCCGATAATGAAGGCAGAACTAATCTGCTTGGTTTAGGCATATAATAATCAAAATTTGTGTTATAGTTTACAGATAAATTTCTTACAGCTGTGAGATTCCATTCAGCCCCAGCTCTTAAACTAACACCATATATAGTGCTATTAACATATATGGAGTTTTGTATGTAACTTTCTGGATATGAATCTCCTATATCACTTAAATCACCAGTAATGGCAGTGAATAATGATAATATATCTAAAGCTCCTCTTTGATTATAAAAATCAGATTTAAAATATAAATCACTATTTAAATTTAATTTACCAGTAAGATAAGCATTAATATTTTCTCCGCTATATAATTGTATAGTATGGTCATATTGAAACTTATACCTAGGCACAAATTTACCTACTTGTCCGCCAGTAAAATAGTTAACGTATCTTGTACCAAAACCAATACTAGAAGATATATAAGAATCAAGTAAATAATATTGTCTTCCTAAGGCAAACATAGCATCTAAAGATAAATTATGATATTGGCTAGTGTATCTGATTTCATCTCCAATAAGAAAACCTAACTTTTGATATGCATCAAACCTTATTCTGTGATCAACTCCATATAAATTAAAAGTTTTACTGTTTTGCATATAAACGCCTTCTCTTAAACTTTGCCCGAAAGTGCTTATAATACCAGTACCAACATTATTTTGAATAAATAGAGGAAAGTAAAATACCGGCTGCCTTCCAACCCTATATATACTGTTAAATATTAATACCTTTTGTGTATCCCATAAATAAACTCTTGAAGCTAAAAAGTCATGTGCTACAGGAGTAAGTCTTGAAAAACTTACACTACTATCATTAGCAAAAAAATCAGGGTCATTAAATTTTATTATGTTACCTTGAACTGTAAAACTTTGAAATTTTGTGTTTCCGTTATATAAGATACCTTTCTTATCATCTTTATTAAGCATGAACCATTCGCCATTTAAAACGCTGCTTCCAGATTCTACTTTTAAATTACCAGAAGCAAATACTTCTCCGGTTTTCATGCTATAAACAACTCTGTCAGCACTCATAACATTATTGTACATTTTCAGCTGTACATTTCCATATAATGCTATTAATTCTTCATCTGCCTCATCTATCTTATACCTTTCAACATAATCTGCACTTTTAAACTCTATTTGCCCACCGCCTGCATTAATACTACTTCTTGCAACATTTCTTATATTATTCTCACCCGTAATTTTTACAACATCTACATTAACTTGCCTTTTTATAATCCTCGCTCTCAAAGTAGATTCGTCATCATAAGGATAAATTTCTATACCGTAATTTCTTGCATATTCTGTTAATACATAATATGGAGTAAAATTAACTATATTAATAAAAGAAACGGGATTTCTTTTAGCATCGAATTGATTTATTTGCATTAATGCATTTTCATTTGTTCTAATATTATTATTATCTTGATTATTATCTTGTGCATATAAGTATGCATTAAATATTATTAAAGATAATAGTAATATCAAGACTCGCATTATTGCCTCTTAAAAATCACATTTATCTTTTTTAAGAAAATTTTATTTTAAAGAAGTTACGTTTTCCTATTTTTAATATTCCCTCTTTATTTATATTAGAGTTTATATCCGTAATCTTTTCATTATCTAAAGTAACACTTCCCTGAGAAATTAATCTTTTTAAATTGGATTTACTTTCATTTTTCATGCACACAGATAAAATATTTAAAATATTATCATCTTTACCAACAACAATTTCTTCTATTTCATCAGGCACACCCTTAGAGCTAAATATTCTCTTAAACTCCTCTTCAGCATTATTAGCATCATCTTCTGTATGATACAATTTTACAATCTCTTTGGCAAGTATAGATTTAATATTTCTTGGATTCTCTCCTTCTTCCATAGCCTTTTTATAGTTTCTTATATCGTTCATAGGTATATCTGTAACTAATTCCATATATTTGAGAATTAAGTTGTCAGGTATACTCATAGCCTTGCCATACATATCTTTAGGGCTGTCATAAACACCTATATAGTTGCCTAAAGATTTACTCATCTTCTCAACACCATCTAAACCTTCAAGCAAAGGCACAGTTAAAACTGCCTGAGGAGATAGACCATATTCTTTCATTAGGGTTCTTCCAACAAGTAAGTTAAACTTTTGGTCATTACCTCCAAGCTCAACATCGCATTCTAAAGAAACAGAATCATAACCCTGAGCTAATGGATATAAAAACTCCATTATGCTTATAGGCTGACCATTTTTATATCTCTTAGAAAAATCATCTCTCTCTATCATTTGTGCTACTGTATATCTTGAAGTAAGTCCAAGTACATCTGCAAAACTCATCTTGCCAAGCCATTTAGAGTTAAACTCAACTATAGTTTTTTCAGGGTCTAAGATTTTAAAAACTTGCTGTTTATAAGTTTCTGCATTTCTTAAAACATCTTCTTCACTTAATCTTGGGCGAGTTTTTGTCTTACCAGATGGGTCTCCTATTCTACCTGTAAAATCTCCTATAAGAAATATAACTTTATGTCCAAGTAGCTGAAAATGTCTCATCTTTCTTAAAAGTACAGTATGTCCTAAGTGTATATCCGGAGCTGTTGGGTCAAATCCTGCTTTTACTGTTAATTTTTTTCCGCTTTTTAGCTTTTCTTTTATCTCTTCTAAGCCTATTATTTCGCTTGCTCCTCTTGAAATTAATTCTATAGATTCTTCTAAACTGTATTGTTTCTCTTCCATACTTATATTAATCCTTATAAAATTTAAAATATATGAATCTATAATAATGTAAATTTTAATTAAAGTCAATTATTTAAAATATTCTCTTTTATTAGTTATATATATTTTTTGCTCTAAGTTTTTTAATTTATTCTAATATCCCGCCCTATTAGGTTTTGTGTTTATATAAAAAATATTGTTTTAATATTCTTTATTGTCTAATTAAAAAAAGCACACCCGCCCAAGATTTAATTAAGCTAATAATCTACTTTCCCGCACGGTAAATGTATTTATAAAAATAATAAAAGTTGTATTTATAATTAATTTACATATTTTGTTTTGCTTAACGTGCGGTGATGGAGTTTTTAAATTAAAAAAAACACTTGGGTGGGGAGCTAAAAATTCTCGTTGAGCAATAAAGATGGTGGAAGCTTAAATTTTAAATTAGAACATCAAGAAAAAAGGGTGGGGTGTGTAAATAAAATTTTTTAAGAAATAAAATACTATTTAAAAATAGCACTTTATTTCTTAAATTTATTAAAATTACAATTTATTAAAACTATTCTTCAATATAGGCATAATTAAATCTATATCTTCCCAATGGGTCATCAATATAATTTTTTAATTTTGGATTTACAACCAAAAAATCTGTTCTATATATAAAAGGTATTATAGGCATATCTTCAAATAGAATAGCCTCTGCTTCTTTTAATGCTTCCATTCTCTCTTTTTCATTTGTAGAAGCAGTGGCAAAGTTTATTAAATAGTCATATCTTTCATTTGAAAAACCGCCGTAATTTATATCGCTATCGCTTGTCATAATTTGAAGCATTGTGAGAGGGTCATTATAATCACCTGTCCAGCTTGTTCTAGCCATTTGGTATTTGCCTGATTGTCTGAAAGGAAGTGTGATTTTTGACTCTTCTGTTCTCACTGCCACATCAATGTTTAAATTATTTTTCCACATCTGCTGAATTGCTTCTAATACTGTTGTATAGAAACCAGATGAAACTTTTACTTCTAATATTGGAAAATTTTCTCCGTTTGGATAGCCTGCTTCTGCTAATAATTTTTTTGCTTCTATTATATTGTTGCTGTAATTGTTCGCTATTATGAAATTGCTGCTCTCTTCTCTAAAAGATTTTTCAAGCCCTTTTACTACAGGAGGAACAAAGCTTTCTGCTGCTATTAGTTTGCCGTAGCCAATATTACTTACAATGTAATTTCTGTCTATTGCTAATGATAATGCTTTTCTCACTCTTTTATCTGACAAGGTTTTATCTTTATTATTTAAATCTAAATAATAAACTCCTATAATGTCACTTACAGCCATAAGGTTTTCTTTTATTAAACTTTCTATCTCGCCAATAGGAGGGGCATTAATAGAAAAGTCAACATCTCCTGTTCTAACGGCATTAAGAGATATGTATTCATCAGCTATCAAAACAAAATTAATTTTCTTAGCAATCTGATTTTTATAATCCCAATAATTAGTATTAAGCTCAAATGCTATTAACTCATCGGGCTTTCTCTCTGTCATCTTGTAAGCACCATTTCCAATATATGCCTCAGGCTTCCAAGTCCAATCATCACCGTATTTATTTATAATGTCCTCTCTCACAGGCACATAACAACCACCAGAAGCTAAAATATCTTCAAAGTATAATGTAGGGTTTTCAAGCTCTATTGTAAGAGTGTTTTCATCTACTGCAGTAACTCCCAAACTCTCAATAGGCTTTTTGCCTGTGTTTATGTCTTTTGCATTTTTTATATAATACATTAAATATGCTATAGGAGATGCTGTTTTAGGGTTAACGATTCTTCTATATGAATATACAAAATCATCAGCTGTGAGTTTTTTGCCGTCGCTCCATTTTGCATCTTCTCTTATGTGAAATGTATATTTTAATTTATCTTCGCTTATCTCCCATATGTCTGAAGATCCTCCCACTATTTTATTGTTTAAGTCTTTTGTTAATAGCCCTTCAAATGCATGATTAATATAAATAAAACCATAAGTTTCATCGTTTATTGCGGGGTCAATAGACTCAAGTTCATAGCCTAAGTTTACTGTAAGTTCATCTTTAATGTTTTTTGTTTCTTTACTACCGCAAGATATGATTAGTAAAAAAATTAGAAAAGTAAAAAATGTTTGAAATAATGTTTTGATAAAAAAGTTCTTTTGTTTAAAATTACAAGTCATAAAAAACTCCTTAAAAATATTAAATAGAGATTTTTATAACGCCGTTTGTCTTGCTTTATTGAATTTTGTTTTTTAGTCTTGTTTGATTATGCAATTTAATAAAACAAGACCAACATTAGAAAAGGTATCATTTTATTAATATTAAAGAAAAAATAAAAGATATAATTCCCTACGCTGGCATTACCCAAACAGGTTATAAGGGTCGAAGCCTAATTATGTAAACTTCCTCTCAGCCTTTTACAAGCTCCCCATGTTGATAATATTATATAGTATTTTGATTTTTAATCAAGAGAGCAGAGTATAAATTTTTAAGTTTGTCAATTTAGATTTTTTGAATTTTATTGTTTGTTATTGCTTTACTGCTATGAGTGTTTTGCTAAAGTTTTTGTTTTGAGAAAGATAGAATTATTATTTTTTGTATATATTACTAGTGTGTAGAATATTTGCACTTTTCGCGAAGCGTACTCGTAGGTTAAAACTTTTTGCTGCGGTAAAAGTTGAATAAAACAAAAATTTATATGACAAAATATCGTTGTTTAACTATGTATTTAAGTTTGTTAAAAATTATTTATTTAAATTAAGATATTTGCAGGCTTTGCCCCCCTGCGAAGCGTGCCCGTAGGGTAGCACACCAGTTCTTTTGCCGATAGGCACCTACTCGGTATTGGTATAAAAGAAGCCTATATCCTTCGGATACGCTTTGCGAAGAACTGCATTTTATGAAGTATAGCTTTTATATACAGACATAAATATAAACATTATTTTAGTTTTATATATTACAAAAATATAAAGCTTAAACATTTGCACTTTTTACTTCTTTTGAGGAAGTCCTTCAGGGCGACCAAAGGGAGTACCTTTAGGTGCGTAGCTGCGGGAAAAAGAACAACAAAAAATTATAAAAAATAATTATTTCAATATATACTAAAAATTTTTAGCTTTTTTCATTTTTATTATTTGCAGGGCTTTACCCTTATCGAAGTAGACAGCATGTAAGGCTAGAAAAGTTGAATAAAAAAGTTATATAGAAAAAGATGTTTATTTATATTAAAAGATTGATGTGAATAAAAAAGGCCCCTTATAACAGGAGGACTAGCACCCAGTTGGGTTGACTTACCGTTGCTTCCTTCCGAACCTGGCGGATTCATCATCAACTGCCGTAGAACCCCGTTATAAGAGATGTAGGAAACTAAACTACGGAGAGAGTGGGATTCGAACCCACGGTACTTTTACATACACACGACTTCCAATCGTGCTCCTTCAACCGCTCGGACATCTCTCCATATATTTAATTTAAACGTGCCTGAGAAGATTTGAACTTCCAACCTTCAGAACCGCAATCTGATGCTCTATCCAATTGAGCTACAGGCACATAGGTTTTATAGTCTGAAAATTATAACATAAAAATATTTTTTTGCAAATATTTATTTGTATTTGTTTAGGAGTAATATATTTTTTAATAAGTTTTATGCAGTGCTGTTAATAAATATATTGTGTTTATAATGTTTTTTATATATTTCATTAAAAAATCTAAAAAACTAATATTCATAACATATTTATAAATGCACAGGAGCCAGACATATTGCAGTTAGGAATTCCTTAATTTCTTAAAGTATAGCATAGGTGTATCATAATT
>NZ_CAKVGN010000066.1 GCF_934747485.1 uncultured Brachyspira sp.
AAATTATGATACACCTATGCTATACTTTAAGAAATTAAGGAATTCCTAACTGCAATATGTCTGGCTCCTGTGCATTAATAAAAATTATGACTGCACCCACAAATAATTAAAAACTTATAGATGCAATCATTAAACAATATCTTAAATTCAAAATATCTTAATTTTTAATAAAACTTAACAATATAATTAATTATAAATATAATAAATATGATTAGAGGAAGAATATATGTTACATAAAACCTCGTAAATTGAGGAAATTTAATTCCCCTTCCCATATCAGCTTCTTTTATAAAATTATCCCATCCCCAACCATATTTAGAAACACAAAATATTATTATATACACTCCTCCAAGCTCAACTAAATTATATGTAACAATAAAGTCATATAAGTCTAAAAAACTAGTTCCTTTTCCCATCGGCTCTATAAAAGATAATACATTAAAACCTAATGCCGTAGTAGAACCCAAAACAAATACTACAATACCTACTATTATTGAAGATATATTTCTTTTTAAGTTAAACTCGGACATAGTAAAAGCAATTAAGTTTTCAAAAACAGTTATAACGGTGGTAAGTGCTGCCATAGATAAGAATACAAAGAAAAGCAGTCCCCAAACCCTAGATAAAGGCATAGAGTTAAAAATATTTGGAAGCGTAACAAAAGCAAGTCCAGCCCCCTCTCCGGGATTAACTCCAAAAGCAAAACTTGCAGGAAATATAACAAGCCCAGATAAAAAAGCTATCAAAGTATCTAATACTACTATTATAAGAGTTTCATTTGTTATAGTTCTCTCTTTTCCTATATAGCTTCCAAAAATAGTCATGCTTCCTATACCAATGCCCAAAGTAAAAAAGGCTTGTCCAACAGCCGCATAAACTACCTCAAAAAAGTTTTTTATCCCCCCATCAAACATCTTACCCAAATCCGGAAGTAGGTAGAATTTAACTCCCTCAATAGCATTAGGCAAAGTAACAGCTCTTATTATAAGTATAACCACTATTATAAACAGAGAAGACATCATAAACTTAGAATATTTCTCAACCCCCTTCTGAAGTCCAATAAAACATATTATAGTAGCTAATAAAACCGTTACAAATAAACCAGCAACACTGATATAAGGATTAGAAAGAGTAGCCCCAAAAAGCTCCCCAACTCCTTCAGCATTAAGATTATCTACCCTTCCAATTAACATATAAAAAGAATATATTATACTCCAACCAGCAACGGTAGTATAAAACATCATAAGTATTAAGCAGCCAATTATTTGTATATAACCAATAATATGCCATTTGCTGCCTTTCTTTTCTAATACCTTATAAGACCCCGCAATATCTCTCTGTCCGGCACGCCCTATGCTAAACTCCATTATAAGTATTGGAATGCCTACCAATAATAATGACATTATATATATTATAACAAAAGCAGCTCCGCCATATTTTCCAGTAATGTAGGGAAATCGCCATATATTGCCAAGCCCTATAGCACATCCGGCTGATACAAGCAAAAAACCTAATCTACTTGACAATCTCTCCCTTTTGGTATCCATTAAAAAACTCCTTTAATAAAATATTGAGTATTATTATACAACATCATAAAATTACTTCAAGTAGTAACAAAAAGTTTTTTTAATAAAATTAAAAATAAATAAAGCATTTTTTTAAAAATACGAGATTTATTATGTTGCTATTTTTTACAATATATGTTAGGTTAACATAATTATTATTTAGTTAACATAATTCAAAGGATTCTATATGTTAGTACAAGAGAGAAGAAATACAGAGGTAAACTTAAATAATAGAATAATGCATCCTGAAAATGCAGCTGTAAAAGTTGCAACCTCGTCGTCTTCTTTTGCGGCTATGCTCGAAGAAGATAGAGAAATTAGAAAATACTCATTAGAATTAGATGAATTAAAAAGACAGATTTATGATGCGGGTAATGCATTAGAAAAAAGTGCAAATATTAAAGATTTTTATAGATTTAGAGATTTAATAACATCATTAACAGAAAAAGTAGTAAAGCATGCTTATAAAGTAAGAATTAAATTCCAAGTAATATCAAAAATAAATGAGGAATTAGATGCTTTATACAGAGAAATTATGAGAGAACAAAAGAATCATATAGCAATAGCAAACAAGATGATGAGACTTAAAGGCTTAGTATTAAATTTAATGTCATGAGTAATATATTAGCATTCGATACTGTATCATCAAGCTTTTCTATAGCATTAAAAAAAAATAATGATACTCTCATAGAAACAAATAAAGAAAATATAAAAAATCACAATGAAGAATTACTTCCTATACTAAATAGTTTTTTAAAAGATAATAAAACATCATTAGATGAAATTAATTGTATAGTAATTGGAATTGGTCCGGGCTCATTCACAGCAATTAGAATAGCATTTTCCACAATAAAAACAATATGCTATGCAAAAAACATACCAATTATAGGGGTGTCAAGTTTAGATACATTATATCAAAATATAATATCATTTGGCGGCATAAAATTATCTATGATAGATGCAAGAAAAGGGAGCATTTATGCCAACATATACAAAGATGATACAAAAATAAAAGAAAATTTAGATTTAACTTATGATGAAGCAATAAATTTAATAAAAGAGATATCAACAAAAGATGATACTATCACATTATGCGGAGATGGTTTTTCAAAAAATGAAGATTATTTTATAGAAAAATTACAAGAATACAAATTAAACAAATTAGATAATTCTTATAATATCATAAAAGCATCAAATTCGATTTTAATATCAGAAGAACGCTACAATAAAAAAGAATTCGACAACATATTTTCATTAAACCCATTATATATAAGAAAAAGTGAAGCAGAAAATAAACTACATATTAAAAATTAACTAAATATTTTACGATAATAATAAGCAGCATAAAAAAGTAGAAAAAACAAGTTGAGAACACTTGACTTGATTAAAAATAGTAGTTATTATTATGCAATTAATAATAGAAAATTGGAGTTTAAAAGTGAAAAAGTTGCAATCTTTGTCGGTAAAAGTACCTTTATTCGTTACGGCTATTATAACAATAATGACCACTATACTGGTTGCCATAATATTAAACATAGGTGCTCAAGGAATAAGGCAAGGGGCTATATTTGGTTTAGAATCATCTACTAAGATATATTCAAGAATGGTTAATGTATGGTTAAAGCAGGCTATGTTTTTAGCTGATTCAATAGCTAAGAGTCATACTGAATTAACTGAATATTTAGCTTTAAACACTCCTGAAACTGCTGTTGCAGCTCAAAATGTATTAAAGAAACTCGCTAATAATAATGACCAATTAAAGGGATTAGCTTTATATGATGTTAATGGAAACATAGTATTAGATAGTGCTGATGGAAAAATTGTGAATTCTCCTACTATGGTAAAATTAAATACTACAGAGGCTTGGGGGAAAGTAAAAGCCGGACAAACTGCTATGTATAAAACTGTAATACCTTCTTCTATTACTGATGGGCTATATTTAGTAGTAGTATTCAGTCCTATAAAAAACTCATTAGGAAATATAATAGGAAGTGTTGCTATATTAGTAGATTGGCTTGATTTTATAGATGATGAATTAGAGTTAGTTAAGTTTGGAAATACTGGACACCCTTTTGTTATAGATACAGATAGAAATGTTATAGCAGACCCTATTCCTGAACATGTTAGAAATGAAACTCTTAAAAATGCTGATTATATTATTTATGCTTCTGAAAATGAGTCTGGTACTTATGAGTTTAAATCTCCATTCAATGGTGAAGATTCTTTCTCAGCTTTTTATAAAGAGCCTATTTCTGGTTGGACTATAGTAATGAGTATAGCATCAAAAGAATTATTTGCCCATACTTATTCTATGAGGCTTTATTCAAGAATTGGTACTGTCGTTATATTAATAATTACATGTTTCATAATATTTATGTATATAAGAGGCATTACAACTACATTAAAATTATTAGCTAAAGATTTGACAAGATTATCTGAGGGTGATTTAGACTGGTATGTACCAGAACCTGTGCTTAATAGAAAAGATGAATTTGCTATAGTAGCAGGTTCTATAGCAAGTACATTAAATACTCTTAATGAAAAAGTAAAAACTGTATATTGCAGTGCTGACATAGTAAAAGCTTCTGCTCAGGAAGTAGCTCAGCAAAACATAGAATTATCAAATAGAACAGAAAATCAGGCTTCTGGTCTTGAGGAAACTGCTTCTTCTATGGAAGAGATTGCTTCTACAATAAAAACCTCTGCTGAGCATACTGTTGAAGGAAATAACATGATGATTAATTCCCGTAATGCTATAGATGAGGCTGGAAGAATTATTGAAGAGACTACTAAAAACATTGAAGCTGTTTATGAATCAAGCTCAAAAATCAGTGCTATTACAAAAATAATTGAATCTATTGCATTCCAAACAAACATACTTGCTTTGAATGCTGCTGTTGAGGCTGCTCGTGCGGGTGAACAGGGAAGAGGATTTGCAGTTGTTGCTTCTGAGGTTAGAAACTTAGCTCAAACTACTCAGGCTTCTGTTAAAGATATTACTACTTTAGTTTCTGACTCTGAAGAGAAAATTGCTACTGCTACAGAAACGGCTAGAGAATCAACAGAGATATTCAAAAACTTAAAAGAACAAATTGAAGAGACTGCTAAGATTATGCAGGATTTAAGCTCTACTGCTATGGAACAGCAGGCTGGAGTTGATCAGGTTAATATAGCTATAGCTCAAATGGATACGGCTACTCAGCAAAATGCTGCTTTAGTAGAACAAGTTAGTGCTTCTTCTGAAACTTTATTCTCTCAATCTAAAGAATTATTAACTGCTATGGCATTCTTTAAATTAAGAAATAGAGATTGTAAAATACCTGTAAAACCAAATAATCAAGATAAAAAAGAAGATACAAAAGCTAATACCACAGTAAAAAAAGAAGAACCTAAAAAAGAGCATACTGTATATAAAAAACCTGAATTAAAAAGCCCATTAAAAAAATCATCAGAACCTACTAAAAAACCTTATGAAGAAACTAAACCTGCAAGCGTTTCTTCTGATAAAGAATTTGGTTCTACTTTTAATGCTCCTGCAAATGATGATGATGAGTTTGAATCATTCTAATAAAAAATAATTAGAAAAATAAAAGGATTAGCCCAAAATGGTTAATCCTTTTTTATGTATAAAAAATAATAAAATTAAGATTTAATTTCTGAAATTACAGATACTATATCATCTATAGTTAAACTGCCGCATTCTACATTGATTATTTTATCTTCTTCTCGAATACTTAATCTATAAGCCTTATCATAATAGTATAATAAAACCAAAACACATTCATATATTTTATTTTCTTCTAATAAAGATAAAGCCTCTCGCATTCTCTCATCGCCAAGACGTTTTTTTATTTTTATTATAGATTCTTTTAAATCATTAACACTATATTTTCCATAAGTATCTGTTATATATTTAGCTCTCTCTTCTATAGGAACATTTAAATATATGATATTCTCAGGCTTTTTCATATTATCAAAAAAACCTCTTGGTATAGCTCTTTTTCCTATTAATAAACTTTCATCTTCAACCCACAAATAAGAACCATTACTATATTTACACAACTCATAACATAAATTGTTCTCAAACTGCTCTTGACTGGGCTGCTCTCCTTCATTAATCCACCCAAAAGCAGAACCTTTATGCTTAGCAATACCCTCTAAATCTATAACATTATATTCTAATTCTTTTAATCGATTTAATATCAATGTCTTTTTGCTTCCTGTTCTTCCTGTAACTAAATTAATCTTATACTTCTTATTATTAAAAGATTCCAAAACATATCGCCTATAGCTCTTATATCCTTTATCTAATACATAAACATCATATTTATAATTAGAGCATAACCAAGCAACAGACTCACTTCTCATACCTCCCCTAAAACAATGCATTAATATAACATTATTATTAGATATCTTATCAACTTCTTTTAATATGTTAGCCATTCTGCTTCCAACATATTCAAGCCCCTTCAATATAGCAGCCTCTCTTCCATCTTCTTTGTATATAGTACCAACTACCCTTCTCTCTTCATCATTAAATAAATAAACATTTTTAGCATTAGGAATATGACCATGAGCAAACTCTGAAGGAGAACGCACATCTATAACAGGCAAGTTATCTTCTCTTTGTAGTCTTAAAAACTCTTCTATATCTATTCTTTTTACCATATATTACAACTCCAAAATAATTACATCATCTTTCCTATAGAAGCCTGCTGACAAAAGCTATTATACCTATCATCTCTAATACGCTTTTCAATAACGATTAAGCTCTCATAATAAGAAATAGAATAAGCAGTATTTGTGAAATTATTAGCCTCTAAACTGTCTCCTTCTATAGCAGAATAAGCATTCAAATAATCTATTAAGTTTTTTGTATATTCTATAAATGAGTTATGATTTTTATATCCTCCATTACAATTAGTCCAATAAGAAGTATAAACATCTTCACATAAATAAATTCCATCATCTTTTATATGACTATACATCTCTTCAAAAGTAGTTCTCTGATCTTCCATTATATGACTGCCGTCATCAATAAGTATATCTAATTTTGGTATCTCTTTTTTTACTTCCCTTAAAAAATCTCTATCATTTTGAGAGCCTATATATATTTTAATATTATCATCTTCAAAACGTTTACATTTCTCTTTCTTATCAATACCGTAAATATTGACTTTGGCTCCATTTTTAGAGAAATAATTTTTCCACATTTTTAATGATCCGCCGTACCCTACTCCTATCTCAAGCAAGTTAATATCTTTTCCTCTAAACTTTGAAAAATATCTCTCATAAACATCAAAGTAAGATAAATGCTTATAAACTGCTTCTTCACTATTCTCTATAAAATATTTGTGTAAATCTGACTTTTCTTTATTTTCATCATTAATTAAAATATCTCTCAAAACTTCTCTATTGTTATCATCATTATCTCTTATGGTAATTGTCTTTTTCTCAACTTTAAGCTTCATTGTATTATTATCCTCATATTCTCATTCATTTTTAGTATTTTATTTTTTATACAATAAATTGTCAATACATTATTTTACTAAGCTTTCAATCTCTTCTAATCCCCACCCTATTAAATTTTATGTTTTACCTAAAATTTTTGGTTTTATATTCATTAAAAACACAATAAAAAAAGCATACCCACCCAAGTTTTAATAAAACTATAAAACCTATTTACCGCACGTTTAAGCATATTAAAAAATATAATAAAAATTCTCTTTCAAATTAATCAATATATTTTAATTTGACTTACCGTGCGGTGTAAAGGTATTAAATTTAAAAAAATTAGGGCGGGTGCTATCATTTCTAAATAAGCACTAAATATAATAAAAATTAAATTATCAAAATATAACAACAAAAAATAAAGGGCGGGATTTCTAAATAAATTTTTACTGTAAAATAGTATTTTAATAAAGCCTTTTAAAAATAAGTTTAATATCTTTATCTAAAGTATTTATTACTATATCTTCTCCATTAAACTCTATAGATGAAGCAGTATTTAAATATTTTATATAATCTTCTTCTTTTTTTAAGTCTTCTTCTTCTTCAGATATTTTAGTAACTTCTATTTTTTTTATAAGTAAAATATTTCCCCTTCTAACCTCATATTCACCGAAATATGTATTAGCTCCGCCGTACCCATAAAACTCCGTATTATAAAAAGATATTGTAATTCCAGAATCTTCAAACATATTTATAAGTTTATAAGTTTTCCCTGTAAGCGTACTTGATGATAATGCTAATGAACCTTTTGTAGAAGAACAGGAAAATATAATAAATAATATTATTAATACTATAAATATAATTTTAAGACTTTTTATTTTCATATCTCTTCAAAAATTAAATAATTATTAGAAAGCAAAGTATATAAAGTTAATTTTCTATCTTCAATTTTATATGAGGTCGTCTCTTTTAAAAGCTTTAAATAATCATATTCTGCATTCATTTTATCCTTGCTTCCAGACATCAAAGTTGTTATCAAATTATATACGCTAAAAATATCTCCGTCTATGTTGTATAAAGAAGAATACCTATTAACTGCTGAAAAACCATTTATTTTATCTCCATCAAATTCTATTGTAATATTCATATCTTTATACATACTAACCAATTTAAACTTTCTTCCGTCCAATACATTTTTTTTATCTGCTATATTATTTTCTACAATTTTATTTTTGTCTATAGTAGAACATGAACATATTAATAATAACATAAAAAACAACAATTTTTTCATAAAACCCTCAATAATAAATTATTAAAAAATAATTAAATTGTTATAATTATCGGTATTAATAGAATTATTTTTATGATAGATTATTTTATAGTCCCTTATTAAAATTAACAAGGAACTATAAAGTATTTAATTTAATAATTTATTCTAAATAAGCATAATGAAACTGGTATTCCTGTAATGGAGTTAAAACATAATCTTTTAATCTTTTACTTACTAAAGTGGGATTTGATGGATTATATATTGGGATAAGCAAATTATCTTCTGCCACTAATAATCTTTCAGCCTTATGCATAGCATCCATTCTTATATCTTGATTAGCAGTAGCCCTAGCCGTTTCTATATATTTATCAAACATAATATTACTATATCCTGTAGTATTTTGGCTTCTATAGCTTAAATAGTTTTCCAAAAAAGTCATAGGGTCGCTATAATCACCAATCCATAAAGTTCTTATAAGCTGATAATCTTTGTCACTTCTCATCTGCTGATAAGCTGCCCATTCTAAAGAAGTTATCTGCAAATCAATACCCAAATTCTCTTTCCACATCTGCTGCACAGCCTCAGCTACCTGCATATAAACCAAATCTGAAGTAGTTTTATATTCTAATACAGGGAAATTCTCACCATTAGGGTATCCTGCTTCAGCCAATAATCTTTTAGCCATCTCAACATTATTAGAATAAGCCTCTTTAGATAAATCAATATATTCTCCGCCGTTTTCCCTAAAATCGCCTCTAACATCATAAGCCCCCACAGGAACCCAAGCACTAGTAGCTGATTTTGCAGTAGGTACAACATTCTCTACTATATAATTTCTGTCTATAGCCAAAGATAATGCCTTTCTTATCCTTACATCCTTTAAAGCCTCATTTGTAGCATTTATACCAAAAGCAACAGTAGAAAAATATGGAGCTATATTAACTATCCCCTCTTCTTTAAGCTTTTCTAAATCTTGTTCTATAATATTAACAGAAAAATCTAATACCCCCTCTTTTATGCCAGCAAGTGCCAAAGTAGCATCTTTCATCATCACAAAAGTAATCTTTTCAGGAACAATATTAGCACTATTCCAATAATTAGTATTTTTCACTACAACTATTTTTTCATCAGGATTTCTCTCTGTCATAATAAAAGCCCCATTACCAATATAGCTTTCAGGACTCAATGACCATTTATCGCCATACTTTTCTATAATGTCTTTTCTAACAGGAGAAAATATTGGATAAGTAAGTATATCTAAAAAATATCCAGTAGGAGCTTCTAAAGTTATTTCTAAAGTATAATCATCTATTGCTTTTACTCCAAGTTCTTCTACTGAAAGCTCACTTGAAAGCACCTTTACAGCATTTTTTATATACTCTACAAATGAAGTGTATTCTGCACCGCTTGCTGGATTAGCTGCCCTTTGTAAAGCATAAACAAAATCATTTGCCGTTACATTTAATCCATCAGACCACTTAGCATTCTCTCTCAAATGAAAAGTATATTTAAGCCCATCATCTGAAATATCCCAACTCTCACAAGCCCCGCCTTGCAAATTTCCATTCTTATCCTTAATTATCAAAGTTTCAAATACATGCCTTGGATAAACAAAATCATTTCCAGACAATGTAGGGTCTATAGTCTTTGGTTCTTCACCCGCATTAATAAATAATTCCTTTGAAGAACGATTCACATTATTTGTACATGAAATAATTAAAATAAAAACACAAAAAAACAGCAATATTCTTTTTAACATAATTCTACCCTTTTATAATGATTCAATTAATAATACTATATTTAGAAATATAATGCAATTAATTAGTTGTATTTTGTTATCAATATTAAATAAAACAACTTTTATTCTTTATTCATAATAATATTATCAGATTGATATTTTATTTTTTTGTGAATAATTATAAACATTTAAAATTACATAAAAAATGAAAAATTATATATTTTATATTGACTTATATATTTTTTATATTAAAATCATTTATATGAAACAACAAGAAATTACACCAATATTAGAAAACTATTTAGAGACTATCTACAACTTGGAAGTAGAAAAAAAGTTTAAAGAAGCTATTAGAATTACTGATATAGCAGATTTAGTGGGACGTTCAAAAGCAAGCGTTAATACAGCAATAAAAACATTATCAAAATTAGGTCATATAAAACATGAACATTATGGGGATATAGAATTAACCGATTCTGGAAGAGCTATAGGAAAAGATATAGCTGAAAGACATGCAATATTTTATTACTTCTTAACCAAAGTTTTAAATATAGATGAAAAAATAGCAGATGAAGAAGCTTGTTTAATAGAGCATGCTATGAGCAGAGATACAGTGCATAAGTTTAAAGAGTTTCTCTGCGATTATTGTAAGAAAGAAAATATTTTAAACAAACAAAATTAATAATATAGATTCTTAATATTTTGCAAAATATATTTGCTGAAAAAATTAAGTATGATAATTTGCATAGATTTTATAAAAAAGTAATATATAAGATTAAAAAATAATCGTTATCATTCTTTAACTATTTTTTATAAAGTACAATCATAAAGACATTATTATAGTATGAATAATATAAACATTTAATAAATTTATAAAAATTAAAAACAGATACAAAAATTATATTATTTCATCTTTTATCATATCTTCAAAACTTTGTCTTTTTCTTATAATATAATGTTTATCTTTATCTATCATTACCTGTGATATTAATGGACGTGAATTATAATTACTAGCCATACTAAAACCATAAGCCCCCGCATCAAGCAAAGCAACATAATCTCCCTCTTTAAGAGTTTCGCATTCTCTGTCATTAGCAAACACATCGGAGCTTTCGCATATAGGGCCTACAAAATCATAATTAGAATATTTATTTGTTTTTACTAAAGGCATTATCTCATTATAAGCCTCATACATAGCAACCCTCACATAATCATTCATACCGCCATCTAAAATAGCATATTTTCTGCTAAGCTCTTCTTTAATATATTCAACTCTCATTATTAAAGCACCAGATTCAGCAACAAAATATCTTCCGGGCTCTGTGGTAACACTAAGATTCATCTCTTTAAGAAGTTTTATACTATCTTTTGTAAACTTATCAAAATCAAAACCAGAATGTGCCCTGTTGTATCTTACTCCAAATCCTCCACCTATATCTATGTTTTTAATGCTAAAACCTAAACTATTAACCTCTGCTATCAAATCTCTCATTACAAGTATTGCCTTATAAAAAGGTTCAGCATCTACCATTTGAGAGCCTATATGCATAGATAATGAATCTATTTCTATATTGTCTAAAGATTTTAACATATTAGCATTTTCTCTAATTGTCTTTATACTGATACCAAATTTATTGCCATTAATTCCTGTTGTAATTTTTTCATGTGTATGAGCATCTATATTCGGATTAACTCTTATAGAACATTTTACTCTTCTTTTTAATTCTTTTGCTATAGAGTTTATTCTTATTGCCTCTGGAATAGATTCTATATTAAAACGCTTTATATTTAACTCTATTGATTTTCTTATCTCTTCTTCTGTTTTAGCAACACCAGAAAATACTATATTCTCTGCCTTTCCGCCTGCTTTTATATATTTTAAAGTCTCACCAATAGATACCACATCGCCGCCTATTCCCTCTTCTATCATCATCTTTAATATAGATAAATTATTCTCAGCCTTAATAGCATAAACTATAGAATGATTCTCTATATCAGAGAATACATTTTTTAAAAATCTAATCTTTTGTAAAATATCATTTTTTGAATAAATATAAAAAGGAGTCTTATAAATATCCGTAATATTTCTAATCTCAATATCTTCACACATTAAAATATTATCTTTATAGTATATCATCTAAAAACTCCTATTTATTGAATACATTATAATACTATACATAGAATAAAAGTCAATGATTTTATTATGATTATATTTTTAACTTGCAATAAAACAAAAATTATATATATTTATTAATATAGGATAAATTTATGGCATAAGATACGGAGATTTATAAAAAATGCCTATAGCCCCTTTAGATTTACAAGTGCTCTATATGCAGCAATCGCATATAGGCAGAATGGAACATGTAAGAATGGCAGCCAAAACAATAGCCATGCAATCTGAAGATAAAGATATACATAGAGATTCATATATAAAAGACTCAACTGTTGTAAAATCAGAGAATGTTTCAGAAGATAACAAGATTAAAGAAAAAAAAGATGAGCAAAGAAATAAAGGTTATATGTCATATAGAAAAAAAAATAAAAAGAAATCCGTATTTAATCAAAATTATGATGATAGCCAAGAAAATAATATAGAAATAGAAGAAGTATCATCTACTGAGCAAAGCAAAGGGCTAAAAATAGATATATTTGGATAATATAAAAAATAGGATAACTCTTAAAAATGCAAATCTTAATTAGTGTAATAGTCAATATTATAATATTAGCAGTTGTAATGCCTTTATTTTATGTATATATAGTTTCAAGGGCGAGAGAAAGATTAGAAAAAGAGGTTATAAAAAAGGCAAGAGATGAAATTGAAGCATTAGTAAAGGAATTCAATAATATAGCATTAAGCAGAATATCATTATTGGAAGATGCTATAACAAGAGCTAATAATTTAAATAAACAATTAAATGAAAAAGACCCTCAATACAGTCAATTAAAAGAAAAAAAAGAAGCTGCTTTAAATGCAAATATAAAAATGAAATATGATATATCTGCAGAAACCGAAAAAAATATATTAGATATAAAAGTTGATGATAATAAAAATAGTGAAAACATAGTTGAAGAAAACAACAATAGTAATGAAGAAAATAAAGAACAATTAAATAATAATAATAATAATAATAATAATGAAAGTAATATTTTAGATATCACAATAGAAAATGAAGATAAACAAATAATTGAAAATACCCCGCCAAAAAAAGAAGAAATAAAAACAAGCCGATATGATGAAATAAGAAAAATAAAAGAAAATAGCAAAAAAGAAGCAATAGAAAGATTAAGAAATCAATTAGACCTGACTATAAGAAATAATATAAACTTAAACAGAAATAATAATAACTCAAAAGATATTATAAATGATTCTAATAACACCAACAACACTGATGAAAAGACAAGACATGACAATATACTAAAACTGCATAAGGAAGGTCTTAGTAATAAGGAAATAGCAACTCAATTAAAATGTTCATTAACGGAAGTTGATATTGTAATAGAATTAAACAATAATTAAATGGTATTATAAATAATCAAATCTTCCAAGTATTCTTGCTAAATGAGCAATGATTATCTGACGCTGAATGGGTTTTGCAATATATGTATCTACTTTAAGATTTACAAATTCCAAAAAAGTTTCTTTATTAGTATGTGAAGTAACAACCACTATTTTGCCTTCATAGTTTAATGCCCTTATCCTTTTAAGCAAATCCAATCCATTCATTTGAGGCATCTCAAAATCAAGCATTATAATATCCGGCTTTTCGGGTATTTCTCTTAAATATTTTAAAGCTGCCATAGCATTATCTGCTTCCATAACAACATTAAAATCTTCTGAAAGTAATATTTTTTTTTCGGCTATTCTTATAATACTAGAATCGTCTACTAACATCACTTTATACTGTTTGCCGCTTTTACTATTAAAACCTAATGGAGCTGTAGCCATAATTAATTCTCCAAATAAAAAAGTATAAATTTTTACAATTATAACGCATGATATAATATTACATTATTACAGTTTTGTCAATTACATATTTGATTTTTATTCACTTTTTTGTTATCATAGCTATATATGAATATATCTATAAAATTACATAACAAACTACAAAAAGAAGAATTATCTGATATTTATAAAATTGATACAAATAAAGATGGTTTAAAAATAATATACAAAAATAATAGAGCAATACATAGTAAATATAATATTGAAAATGAATGTAAAAGAGCGTTAGAAAATATAAATAAAAACAAAAATCTAATAATAATATACGGTTACGGATTAGGATACATATTAAAATATTTATTAGAAAATATTAATAATTATTTTAATGAAGAAGCCATAAATATTTTAAAAATAGTTATTGTTGTGGAAGATGCTGCCATTTTTAAGTATTCATACTACAATATTTATTCTACAAATAAAGAAAATATTTTTTTTATAGACACTGAAGATGATATAGACTATATAAACAAAATAATAGATTATAAAAACATTAATGGCATAAATCTTGTAATGCTTCCGTCTCTCACAAAAGAAGAAAAAGAAAAAGCTAATATATTTTATACTGATATATTAAACAACATGGAAAAAGAATTGTCTAATATATTAACAAATATGTATTTTGAAAATATATGGACAAAAAACATTATATTTAATAGTGAGTATATTAATAAATCTTCTGATGTATCTATATTAAAAAATGCTTTTAAAAATTTTAAAGCCTTATTAATATGTCCTGGTCCAACTTTAGAATATTCTATAAAAAAAATAAAAAATAACAGAGAATCTTTTATTGTAATATGCGTAGATACAGCTTATAGTGTGCTTTGTAAAAACAATATAACACCGGATTTTGTAATCACTGTAGACGGAGGATTTTTTAATTCTTTAGATTTTATTTATGAAAGCGATAATTTTCCATATTTAATAATGGATATAGCATGCAATAAAATAATACCTAAAAGATTAGAAAACAAAACCAATTTAATAAGATTTAGTTCAAATGAAAATTTAGAATTGATAAAATATATTAATGAATATACAAATATATCATCATTAAACACTTCAAGCACAGTAGCAAGCACTATGATAGATTTTGCATACTATACCGGTTTTAAAGATGTACTTTTAATAGGCTTTGACAATAGCTATCCGTTTTATCAAAGACATATTAAGCATACACTGTCATACGAATATATGATAAACAAAACAAATAAAATAAAAACCTTCGAGTCTTATTATTTTAATACAATAAAAAACAACACTAATATTGATATATATCCGCCTACAGAGTTTATATTTGAAAACCAAATAGAATACTTCAAAAGTTTTAAAGATAAATACAAAAACATGAATATAAAAAGACTAACTTATGATGCTGTAAAGATAGAGTATATTGAAGAAGGGAATATTGATAATTTTGTATTTGATAGAAACATGGCATTAAAAATAACTGAAGAAAAATATAAAGAAAATGATAAAGCAAATATAAAAGAAGCTTATAATAAATTAAAAACAGTATTAGAAGAGTTTAAAATTAAAATATTGAATATTTATAATGAAGCAAAAAACACTAATGATGAAGAGAAAATAAATAATATTTACATATATTCTAACAAAACAATAAAAGATTATCAAGAGAAAGCAAGTATATTAAAAACAATACTATCTTCTACTATAATAATGTCTAATAGGGCTAATTCAAATAAAAGAAACAAACTTATATTCCTTCTAACTGAAACATTAAGCAATGTTACCTATTTTTTAAGCAGAATAGATATAGCTATAAAAAAGTTATAATATAAAAATATTGCACAGGAGCCAGACATATTGCAGTTAGGAATTCCTTAATTTCTTAAAGTATAGCATAGGTGTATCATAATT
>NZ_CAKVGN010000067.1 GCF_934747485.1 uncultured Brachyspira sp.
TTTATCTTTACTTAATTTACTGCGTTTCATACTTAAATTTTAACAAATTTCAGTTATCTAGGACAGCCCCAAAAATATTATCAACTTTTTTCACATAAAAAAGTTGATATCCTTTGGATACGTTTCATTAAAAACACAATTACTAAAATTTTATATTTAAAAAATATCTATAAAATATAAGATAATACTTATATTTTGTTTAAAAATGCAGTTTTTTTGCTTCTTTTATACCAATAAAAGAAGTTGTGGTGTGTACCCTACAGGCACGCTTCGCAGGGGGCAAAGCCACCACAAATAAAAATTAAAATAATATTTTGACAAAATGCAAAATTTTTAGTATATATAAATTATTGTTTATTTTTAATATGGAAAATATAGAAATTGTAAATAATATCAATGAAAATATAATTGAAAATATTTTTTTTATATCATCAAAAAGCGAATATATTACTTTATCTAAAAATTATATAAAAGAGTATATAGAAGATAAAAATCATAAAGTAGTTATAATAAAAGATGATGAAAAGATAGTAGGCTTTATCATATATTTTTTGTTTTCTCCTGATATTGATATTTTATTTATAGCAACATATCCTAATAATAAAGGTTACGGAAAAAAATTATTATCATATTTATTTGATGATGCTAAAAAAAATAATGTAGATAGCATCAAATTAGATTTGCATGAGAATAATATTAATGCAAAAGAGTTTTATACAAAGCATGGTTTTGAGTGCATAGGCATTAGAAAAAAATATTATAACAATAAATATAATGCTTTAATTTTAGAGAGGAAATTATAAAAACAAACTAATAGAATTTTTTAAATGCCAAGAAACAAAGTCCAGCAAAAATAATATTAGGCATCCAAGCAGCTATAAATGGGTTCATGTTTCCTCCATCTCCCAAAGAGCGAAACATCATAAGTATAGAATAATATAATAAAGCAACCATTATAACCATTACCAAACTTACCACCAATACACTTTGAGTAGAAAATTTTGAAAACAATGAAGCAAGTAAAACAATGATAAATCCAGAAAAACAATAAGATATTCTATAATGAAAATCTGTTTCAAGCGTGTTAGTATTTAAATTTACTTCTTTTCTTAATTTAATCCAATGCATCTCCTCGGTTAAACTCATAGAATCTAATAGAGGTCTATTCATAAAATGCTCAGGTCTTTCAAGTACATCAAGCGGATAATTATATATTTCTTTTACAGATATGTTTTTTTCATCATCAAACTCAGCCAATATTCCATTTTCAACATACCATTTTCTTTCGTTATCATTCCATCTCACACTCGGTGATGATATTCTCATAGCTATAGCACCATCTTCTTTTAATTTTACAATAATAGTATTTGTAAGATAATTCTCATTAAAATTAAAGTTTTCTATAAAATATATATAATTATTAGCTCCAAAAATGTTTAGAGAGCCTGTATATTCTTCTTTTTGCTTTCCTCTTCCTAAATCATTAGCCTCAAAAGATATTTTATTCATGGGAGCAGCTACAAACTGCCAAAATGCAATTAGTCCTAAACATAATGCTATTACTATAATAAATATTGGAGAAGAAAATTTAAACAAACTTATACCAGAATTTTGTACAGCAAGCATCTCTTTATTTTTTACAAAAGTACCAAGTACATAAGTAGAAGAAAACATTAAAGCTATTGGGAATAAATAATACAAATTATGCGGAGTTCTTGCCAAATGATATGTAATAAAATATTTCATGTTTTCAGGGTGCTCTGTGTAGTAAGATAATTTACTGCTTAAATCTGCTATAGTAACTAATATAACAAATAATATAAGAGAACCCAGAAACATAGATAGAAATTCTTTTAATAAGTATGAGTTAAGTTTCTTCATTTGAGTAAATTAATCCGCATCTATTCCATAGTTTTCATGTAAATAATTTAATTCTTCACTTATACGAGTATGCAATTCTTTTAATTTTTCAAGCAATGCAGAAGGTTTTGATTTGCTGCTTTTACCAGAGCCAAAAATTTTACTGATTTTTCTTTTAGCTTGTATCAATGTTCTTGCTTTAACATTAGGGTCTGGAATAAATTTGGAAGCATCTGTACCAAGCAAAGCTCCCATATAAAGCATGCCTTCATAGCCGAAATTGTTATCTATATCCGGACCAAAACTCTTTAATTTGTCAAAACTTTCTTTACCATTTTGCATATATTCTATAGCCTCAGTATAAAATTCGCTGGCTTTATATTGGAAGAATGGTATTAATTTATCATAATTATCATTAGGATAAGCATTTGCCAAATCTTCTAAAGTCCAACTGAGCCTTAAAGAACATAAAGCCTTTTTTAGAGTAGGGGCAGAATCTTTTGTATGATAACGATATCCATCTAATGCTAAAAAATAGCTTGCAGCACCAGAAATCAAATCTCTGTTTTTCTTAAAATCTAAATCTATTCCAAAAAACTCTCGTACATATTTTGACCTTTGTTCGTAACTGTCAAGAGCCTCATTAATTTTTTTATTATCAACTAAACTGAACTCATCTTGAAAAGCAGCATATAAACAATGCGGACAAACAGCTACAACATATATAAGAGGGTATACTGCTCCATATTTCTTGCTTTTTTCATAAGTTCTTCTTAAATCATCTCTTAAATTTCCGGCAATTAATCTTCCGCCGCCAGTAAGAAGCATCTCATGATAGAACTCTTTATTGCATACAGGGCAAGTTCTTGGATTTTTTTCAAAGTATGATATTTTTAATTCTTCAGCCATAAAAATTCCTATTTATATAACTTTATAAACACTGCAAATGTTAAATTAATTATCGGTTTATTTTTATTTTTCAATATCACTTATATTAAGTTTGCTAATTCTAAGCTCTTTAAATAAAGTATTATAATACGCTATATAAAATTCCGGATATCTTGCCGCATTAATTCTAACTTCACCAACACTTTTACCAAGAACTGATAAATCTATAATCTGACCGTCTACATATATGTACTTATTTCCATCTTCTTTTGTATATAATACCACAGGCTGTGATGCATAATCGAGAGTAGAATCAAATGATATGATATCTTGGTCTTCTGCAGCTATCGTTCCGTTTATAAAACTGCCATCATAGAATTTTTTATATTTTATCTCTTTTATATTGTCTTTAGTATTATATATAATATTAAATCTATTATGTGCCTCATGCTCTACAGTATATTGATTTACATTGTTTAATATGGGATTATTGTCAAAAAATGTAAAAGAAGTATTAGTTTTTCTTGAGGCATAAAATATATTTCCTGTAGAATATTCTTTTATATATACAGCATATCCGTCATTTTCTGATACAGGATATACTTCTTCTATTATTTTATTTGTGTATACTAAATCCGAAAAGAAATTATCTCTATAAAACCTTGATACAGATAATACTCCCTTGCTGTCTATAAAAAATAATATAGGAGAATTAAATATAGATACCACTAATTTTAAATCTATAATTTTATTATTGTTTCTTAAATCCATAGCATAATTATTAAATGTACCGGAATTATTATTGGCATACCATATCTTATTATTTTTTAAATATGATATATGCATATTATCAGCATTACTTGCTATGCTAATTAAACTTCCTAATTCTCTATTTTTATCTAATATTTCTCTTTTGAAATTTCCATTTTTACCAAACACATAAATAGGTGCATTAATTTTATCATCATAGTAAGCTATATGCAAATTATTGTTTGGGTCTATTAATAATTCGCTAATATAAGGTTCGCTATTTAAAGATGCTACCGACCAAGTTGAAATAGATTCAAAACTGCTTATTCTATAATAATGTTTTGATAATGGCGGAGCATCTTTATTAATATCTTTTTCATACTGAGCATTTATATTTGAGTAGAAAATAATAATAGCTATTAATATTAAAAAGATTTTATTTCTTTTTAGTTTTTTTAGTATTTTCATCTTTTAATTTTATAACAGATTCTATTCCCTCTTCTTTTGGTCTTATAAATCTGCATTTAATAACTTTTCCGTTTTCATCAAGAACAGCTTTTATATGAGAGTAGTAGAATATACAATGCTCTATATATGCATTATCATCTACAATAGAGCCATATATATAACTAACCCCCTTAATAAGTACATTTTTACCTATGCTGAGCGGATGTTTATCGCTTCCTGTAACATTAACGCCTCTCTCTAATATAGTGTTTTCTCCTATATACACATTTCCTCTTATTTGGTTGCCTGCATATATTTGTACATTGTTAGAGAGTGTCATTTTTTGATTATCTAAACAAGATACTAATGCATTATCGCCTATATATGTGTGTTCTCCAAGTTCAATATTGCCTTCAAGTCTTGCACCATGGTCTATGTAAACACCATAATTAATTTTTACACCCTTACCTACATAAGCACCTTTTCCTATATATATATCAAGAGGCTTTTCATCTTTATCTATTTCTAATATCTGCTCAACTACGCTGTCATCAATAAAGAAATCTTCTCCGTCATATATTGTGATAATGTTTTTTAATTTGTTATAAACATTATTTCTAGCAATAGACTCCATCTCTTTAAGTACAGTTTTATCATTAAAGCCTAAAACAACTCTATTGTCTTTTGGCATATATGTAGATATTGATAAATTATTATTAACAAACATCTCTATTAAATCTGTTAAATAAAGTTCATTTTGAGCATTATTTGCTTTTAATTCTTTTATTAGATTTAAAAGAGGGTCAATCTTAAAACCATATATACCAGCAACGTACTCATGCATATTGTCTAAAAGCTCATCTTTACCATACTCGAATTTTTCATCTTTATAAGCCTTTACTAAATCTTCATCATCTTTAAGAGCAAGTATATCTTTATATTCTATAACTCCCATTACCTGCCCCTTACTGCCTTCTCTATATTGGCTTTTTTTATGGTCTTTAGTTAATCCTCTAGTTCTTAATACCCTTCCATAATAGTTGCCGCCCTTAGGTCCGTCATACATAGCAGTCATTAATATCATATCTGTTTTTGATTTCATAAACTCATCATGAAACTCTTTCATAGTGTTAGAGTCTATTAATCCCATATCAGCATATATAACATAACAGTATTTAATATTTTTTAAATCGCTTTTTTCAAGTCCAACTTTTACAGCATGCCCTGTACCTAATTGCTGCTCTTGATAAGCAAAATTAGTATTAGCCTGCTTTCCTACAGCATTAGCAACTTCTAAAGCTTTTATTCCAACAACTATAGTAATATTGCTTTTATTTATACCATTTTTTACAGCAAGTCTCACTCTCTCTATACTAGGCACTCCCCAAATAGTATGAAGCATTTTTGATGTTGAGCTTCTTATTCTTTTACCATGTCCTGCTGCTAATATTATTACTAAACTATCGTTTTTAGAGAATTTAGATGATAATTGCTCTAATTTTTCTTCTATATTATTATTCTCTTCTTCTTTTTTTATCATAAACTAGCTCCTCATTTTTTTACTTTGTTTATTTTTTATCTATTTTCTCAAATACAGCTTTTTTTATAGTTTTATTATTTTGTATATTAGATAATTTTTCTTTATTTAGTTTATCTTTATCTAATTTTTCTTTGTCAATTTTTTCTTTTGCATTTAAAATATCTTCTAAACTATTTCTTTTATAATTATTAGGAAGATAAGTATTTTTAGAATCTAAGGATAATTTAGTTGTTTTAGAATTACTAAATGTTTCATCATCATTTAACCATTTTTGCAATACTTTGGCTACGGATTGCGAGAGAGTATCCAATTTTTGTTTAGCTCTTATATTTCCGCCAAGGTTTGAATCTTCTTTGAGTATAAACTTATATAATTGCATGGCTTTTATAAAATTTTTTCCTTCAAAATTATAATAGTCAGCAATCTTTTCTATTCCGCCAAAATATGAAGCTGTAAGATAACATCTATACGCTTCTTCTATTTTTCTTTCATTAAAAAGTTCATTGCCTTTTCTAATCAAGGCACTTTTAGTTTTATCATCTATACTCATATGAGTAATAATTATATATTAATAATATTAAAGTTCAAGTATAATTTGTTCTATAATATGAGAAAATATTATTATATTCTATACACTTGCTTATTTGGGGTTTTATATTAAAATACTGTTTATAAAAATATTGGAGTTTTTTCTATATGTTTAATGGTGTTAAGGATAGGTTAAGAGAATTAATAAAAGAAAGGTATTTAATAATAGATGGTGCCACAGGTACAGAACTTCAAAAGAAGGAAATAAAAAAAGAAGCTTGGATTATAGACGGCAATAATATAGAGGGCTGTAATGAAATATTAAATATAACAGCTCCTCATATAATGAAAGAGATACATATAGATTATTTGAATGCTAATGCTAATATAACAAAGACTAATAGTTTTGGTGCTATACCTTGGGTTTTAAGCGAATATGATATTGCTGATAAGGCTTATGAACTTGCAAAACAAGCGGCAGTTATAGCAAATGAGGCAAGAGAGGAGTATTTAAAAAATCCTAATTCTAAAGGGGATTTGAGTAGAGATATATTTATTGCAGGCAGTTTAGGTCCGGGAGTAAAACTTCCAAGTTTGGGGCAGATTGGTTTTGATGAGATGTATAGCGGTTATACTTTAGCTGCAAGAGGTTTAATAGAAGGAGGAGTTGACATAATACTTCTTGAAACGGCACAAGATGTTTTACAGTTAAAAGCAGCAATATTAGCAGTTAATGATACGGCTAAAAAATTAAATAAAGATATTCCAATAATGGTTTCTGTAACAATAGAAAAAGAAGGCACTATGCTTTTGGGTACAGACATAGAAACAGCATACACAATACTTTCAAATTTGGATATATTTTCTATAGGTATGAACTGCGGTACAGGTCCGGATATGGCAATGCAGCACATAAAAAAACTTTCAGAAATATCTTGTTTACCAATATCAATACACAGCAATGCAGGTCTTCCAGAAAATAGAGACGGAAAGGCATATTATAGTATGATGCCTGAAGAGTTTGCTGAGATTAACAGCGAGTTTTTTAATTTAAGCGGTCTTAGCTTTATTGGCGGCTGCTGCGGAACTACTCCTAAACATATAGAGGCATTAGCAAAAAAAGTTAAAGGGGTAAAACCTAAAAAAACAGCATTAGAAAAGCAAAGGCCTTATATAGCAAGTTTATTTAATTCTGTCAGCATTAAGCAAGAGCCGGCACCTTTAATGATAGGCGAGAGAAGCAATGCTACAGGAAGTAAAATATTTAGAGAGCTTATGATAGCAGGCGATATGGACGGTATGCTTGATGTGGGAATAAAGCAAGTAAAATCTGGAAGTCATGCTATAGATGTTAATGCTGCTTGGGCGGGTCGTAATGAAATAGAAGATATTACAAAAATTATTTCTGCTTATGTTAAACAGATTTCTTTGCCTTTGGTTATTGATGCTATAAAACCTGATGTTATAGAAGAAGCATTAAAAGTATATGGAGGAAAGCCAATAATAAACTCTGCAAATATGGAGCAGGGCGAAGAGAAATTTGATGCTATATGTTCGCTTGCAAAAAGATATGGTGCTTCTATTATGCTTCTTACTATAGATGAAAAAGCTATGGCATTAACTTGCGAGGACAAATTAAGAATGTGCGGGCGTATGTATGACAGGGCAGTTAATGAGCATAAAATACTTCCGCATGATATTATATTTGACCCTCTTACTTTTACACTTGCAAGCGGCGATGAAAATAGTTTTTTGGCTGGTGTTGAAACTTTGAATGCTATAAAAGAATTATCAAAAAGATATCCTGAAAGCTCTATAAGTTTGGGGGTATCAAATATTTCTTTTGGTCTTAAAGAAGAGGCAAGAAAGGTTATGAACTCTGTATTTTTGTATGAGGCTATTAATCATGGTCTTAGTGCGGCTATTGTTAATGTGGCTCAAATTCTTCCTATATCAAAGATAGGTGAAAAAGAAATAGAATTGGCCAGAGAGTTAATATACAATAAAAACAAAACTAAAGAGCCTCTTATAAATTATATTAATTATTTCTCTGACAAAAAAGAAAAGAAAGAATTAACTGATGAAGAAAAAATAAAAAAGCCTATAAGGGAAGCCATAAGAGATGCTATGCTTGACGGCGAATGGAAAGACATGCAAAACTTACTTAATGAGGCTAAAAAAAATAGCGAAGAGTTTGGAGGAGAGAAAAAGTTTGCACAGGCTATAATTGATGAGATACTTCTTCCTACTATGGCAGATATTGGAGTTAAGTTTGGGGAGGGCAGTATACAGCTTCCTTTTGTTTTGGGGTCTGCTGAGGTGATGAAAAAGAGTGTAGATTTTCTTTCTGAGTTTTTAGAAAAAAAGAAACAGGAGAAAACTGCTAAAATAATACTTGGCACTGTTGCGGGAGATGTGCATGATGTCGGTAAAAATCTAGTTGAAATAATAATAAAAAATAATGGATTTGAAACTGTTAATCTTGGAACTAAGGTGCCTATAGAGAAATTTATAGAGGCTTATCATGAGCATAAAGCTGATTGTATAGGGATGTCTGGGCTTTTAGTAAAATCTACTGAAGTGATGAAAGATAATTTAGCATATATTAGAGATAAGGGCTTAAAGATACCTATACTTTTAGGAGGAGCTGCTTTAACTAAAGACTTTGTTGAAAACACTTGTAAAAAAGTTTATGGAGACAGCGGAAAGATTTTTTACTGTAAAGATGGTTTTGATGATATTGTAGCGATAAAAGAGATAATAGCAGACAGAGATAAAGAAAATAAATAATAGATTTGTTTTTAAAAGTATTTGATTAAATTTTAGTTATATAATTATCAATATAGTTTTATAACTAAAATTATATTTTACATATTGTATAATAATTGATTTTAATGTTTAAAATTGCAGTCTTTTTGCTTCTTTGTGTCACGCCCAAGGGCACTTCCTTCGGTCGCAAAAAAGTGGGGTTTGGGGCAAAGCCCCAACTGTAAAAAATAAAAGTACTAAAAATTAAAGTAGTTTAAATATTTATTAGTTTAATTTTGAAATAAGCCTAATAAAAAGGAGAACGAGTTTTTAAGCAAATTATTTGCTTGAAACGATTTGTCGAATTCTATAATAACAACAATAAGGAACTAATATGCCGGAAATAAATCACAAAAATCATGAACATCATGTAAATAAACCTCCTTTCTATGGAAGAAAAGTTTTTGAGTTTAATAAGCAAATAGAACAGGAAGCCTTTGATATGATTAATAAAATTAGGCTTTTTAGAGTGGGTTTTGGCTATTCTGCAAAAAATCAGGATATGGAAAAATATAATGAAATGATTAAAACAAAAGTAGAGCCAAAATACGAGGAGATGAAAAAAAATATTATAGAAAATAATTTGCTTGAGCCTGTAATGATTTATGGATTTTATAAAACTGTTACAGAGAACGATAAACTTTATATATATGATGACAATACAAACGAATTAAAAAATGAAAAAATGGAAATTCCTTTAGAGCGTATGGATAAAGAGCCTTATAATTCTATAGTTGATTTTTTTGATAGAGATGAAGACACTATTGGTTTTACACTTGTAAGTCTTGGAGGGAAATATCATAAATTTTTAAAGGGGTTATATGATAATGATGATTATAAAGAATATTATTTTTATAATGCATTAGGAATACATATTATAGAAAACTATGTTGATATACTTCAAAGCCATATGGACAATTTACTTAATTTAAATAATAAAGGTAAAAGAAAGCATGTAGGCTGCAGATATTCTTTCGGTTATAAGGCACTTAGCAATATGTACGGCAACAAAATAATATTTGATAAATTAAAACCAGAAGAGTTTAATGTAATACTTACAGAAAGCTATATGATGGAGCCTGAACTAAGCACTTGTGCAATAGTATCATTTTGCGAGGACTCTTATTATTTTGCTAATTAATTTTATTTAATATATATTATAATTTTTTAATTATTTGTGAATGGAATTATAATTTATAATGGTATAAAATATAAATATATATTTAAACTAAAAATATAGCCTTTTTGCTTCTTTGGGTCACGCCGCAGGCACTCCCTTTGGTCGCAAAAGAAGTGGGGATTCTATCCTACGGGTACGCTTCGCAGGGTGGCTAGTCCCCGAAAATAATAATATAAAAACTAATTTTTATAAAATTCAAAGTTTTTCAGTATGGTAGAGGTTTTTATTATGTTTTTAGAAAATTATTTAGAAAGTATAAAAAATATAACAGCTGAAGATAAAGAACATACTTATAGAAGTGCTTTAGAAATCTTATTAAATGATATCAAAAATAATCTTAATTTTAAAAAAGTTAATATAAAGCATGAACCTAATAATGATAAAGAGGGTAGAGGAGCTCCTGATTTTTTAGTTACTATTGATTCTCTTGTTTTGGGGTATATTGAAAATAAAAGAGCAAATGCTAATCTTGATGAAATTATTAAAAGTGAGCAAATAAAAAAATATTTACTTTTAAGCGATAATATTATAATTACTGATTATTTGAGATTTATATTAATTGATGAAAACTTAAATATTATTGATGAAGTGAGAATATGCGAATTAAGCGAGATTAAAAATTATAAAAAAATTAAACTTGATGATGCGGTCAAAAAACTTTTAGATATATTTAAAATATTTTTCTCAAGAGAGCCTAAACCTATAAATACAGCTTTAGAGTTTGCTGATGCTTTGGCTATGCGTACGAGAATATTGAGAGATGATTTATATGAACTTAAAAACAATAATCATATAGAGCGTTTATATAATATATTTAAAACCACAATTTATTCGCAGATAGATTTTGCAGACTTCTGCGATAACTTTGCTCAAACTCTTACTTATAGTTTATTTTTAGCAAGACTTAATACAAATGAAAAAATAGATTTATATAATGTAACTAAGTTTATACCAAAATCGTTTCCGTTAATAAGAGCAATGAGTAAATTCCTTCAAGATTTGGAAGAGTTGAATATTAATGACTTAAAAACTATAAAATGGCTTTTGAATGAAATAATAAACATCACCAATCATATAAATATTGTTTCTATTGTAGAAGAATTAAATAAATATGATAATACAGCAGTGCAAAAAGACCCTTATATGCATTTTTATGAAACTTTTTTGTATAAGTATAATCCAGAGCTTAGAGAATTAAGAGGCGTTTATTATACCCCTCAAAGTGTGGTTAATTTTATTATTGATTCTATAGATATAGTTTTAAAAGAATATTTTAATAAAGACAAAGGCTTAGGCGATGCATTAGAAAAAGACACCAACATAAGACTTTTAGACTTTGCCGCAGGTACAGGTACATTTTTACTTGATTCTTTTAGAAAGGCTCTATCTTATTATCAAAAAAACTCTGTTAAATATAACCCTAAAGAATTAATTAATAAATTTTACGGCTTTGAGTTTATGATAGCCCCATATACAATAGCACATCTTAAAATATCTCAAACACTAAAAGAAGAATTTAATTATAATTTAGAAGATGATGAGAGATTAAATATTTTTTTAACTAATACATTAGAAAATATACATTTAGATGAGGGCAAGGAAAAAAATAATATATTTGAAGAGCTTAATGAAGAGATGAACCTCGCCCAAAAAACAAAAGAAAAAGATATTCTCGTAATAACAGGCAACCCTCCCTATAGCGGAGCAAGTGCCAACAAAGGCATATTTGAGGAAGAGGTAAGAAAAGAATATAAAGACGGTTTAGAAGAAAAGCCTTTAGCTATAACAAGAAACGGTAAAATAGAAAAAGAAAAAAATCCAAAATGGCTTCTTGATGATTATGTGAAGTTTATAAGATTTGCACAGCAGAAAATAGATAATCAAAAGGCAGGAGGAATATTTGGTTTTATTTCTAATAATTCGTTTTTGGATAACCCAACATTTAGAGGTATGCGTTATAGCTTATTAAAAAGTTTTGATGAAATATATATTGTAAATTTGCATGGCAACACGAGAAAAAAAGAAGTTTCTCCAGACGGCAGCAAAGATGAAAATGTATTTGACATAATGCAGGGTGTGAGTATAAATATATTTGTAAGGTATACGCAAAATATAGATGAGTTAAATAATGTAAACTCTATCACACATAAATATAACAGAGAAAGTGCAGCTGTTTATTATTATGATTTGTATGGCAAAAGAGAATATAAATATAAATTTCTTTTTGATAATAATATTAAAAGCATAGAGTGGAATAAATTAGAATATAAAGAGCCTTTCTTTTTGTTTATAAAACAAGATGAAAATTTACGTGAAGAGTATGAGGGATTTTATAGTATAAAAGATATGTTTAAAATTTCAGGTGTAGGTATATGCTCAAAAAGAGATAATATAGTTTTTCAAAATAGTAAAGAAAAACTAATAAAACTTTTGAATGATTTTATAAATAAAGATAAAGAAGAATTATATAAACTATATGATATAGGAGAAGATTCTAGAGATTGGAAACTTGATACAGCTATTAAAACAATTAAAGAAAATGAAAATGCACTAGAAAATTATATTATGAAATGTCATTACCGTCCTTTTGATTTTAAATATACATATTATGTTAATAAGTCAAGAGCATTTATGGCATATCCTGTTTATGACATATTTGAGCATTTTTTGAGAGATGATGAAAATATAGCTTTAAATGTAGCTAGACAATCAAAAGTTAGTGGTGGTTGGCATTATTCTTTTATGACAAGTGGAATAGTTGATTTATCACTTATGGGAGGTGGTAATACAGGAGCTGGATATATTTTCCCTCTATATTTATACAATACTCCTAATGCAATAAAAAATATTCAGTCTGCAGATTATAGCGGTGCTGATTTGTTTAAAAAAACAGCTTCAAACCCTTTTCAAAATGCTGATAAGATTGAGAATTTTACCGTTAATTTTAGAAACTTTATTGATGAAAAATATAGCACTCATTTCCCGCCTGAAGATATATTGGGCTATATTTACGCCGTGCTGTTTCATAAAACTTACAGAACTAAATATATTGACTTCCTAAAAATTGATTTCCCTAAAATCCCTTTTACTGATTCTAAAGATATTTTTATTAAATTAAGCGAGTTAGGCACTCAATTATACAATCTTCATCTAATGAAAGATAATAACTTAAATAATGATGTAGGTGAGGGGTTATACAAAGATGATAAAAACAACAAAATAGAGAAGCCTCTTTATAATGAAAAAGAAAACAAACTATTTATAAATAAAAGTCTTTATTTTGACAAGGTATCAAAAGAAGTTTGGCTCTATAAAATTGGAGGCTATCAGGTATTGGATAAATATTTAAAATCGCACAAAGATGAAGAGATTGATTACTCATATTTTCAAAAAATTATACAGGTTTTAGATAAATCTATCATCTTAGAAAAAGAGATTTATGATATTAATTTCTTCTAAATGTTTTAGATAAAAGATAGTATAATTTGACAATATTATATTTTATTATATTATATATATGAGGGTGTGTTATGAATATTGATAAAGAAAAAAAATTACTTGAAATTACTTTTAAATATCAAAGTAAATTAAGTAAAAAAAATTTTAATTCAATTGTAGGAATTTGTTATTCTAATATAATAAATAAACAAATTAATAATGAAATAAATAATTATATTATACCTACAGTTAATAGTATAGTTAAAAATTATGGACATAAATATGGAAAATAATAAAGAAATTATTGATAAAAAAGTTAGCAGTAATAATAATAAATTGCCACCTGAGATGATAGAAGAAATTAATGAAATTTTTTCAATTAGCGGTTCTTTTAATCCTTTGGCTAATAAAATTACAGATAAAAATATTAGTGAAATGACAGAACTTCATAATAAACATAATGAAAGAGTTTTTAATGATAAGAAAAATCAGAGGATTTATAATATATTAATAATAATTATATTATTAGTATTTTTTTTAGTAGTTATGATTTTGTTTAAAAATAATATACCTTTTTTAGAAAAAATATTACCTCTTATCATTAGTTTTGCTATAGGTGCTTTTGGCGGATATGGGTATGGATATTATAAAAAAGATAGAGATTCTAAAAATTAATTATATCTAATTTTTAGAAAGGACTATAATATTTTTTATATAGATATATTATAAATAAATTTCTGATATTAATTTCTTCTAAATATTTTAAATAAAAGATAGTATATGCTGAAGTAAGTATATTTAGTCGATTTATTTATTTTTATATATATCTTACATATAAAGCAAAAACGTTTGCACTTTTTGGTTCTTTTTGCTGCGGGAAAAAGAACAACAAAAAAATTGGCAAACTTAAAAAGATTAGTATCTTAAAAAATAAATTTCTGATATTAATTTCTTCTAAATATTTTTAAGTAAATCTACCACAAACTCGTAGTTGTTTAGGCTCATTATATGCATTTTTTTATGTATCTTTAGCATGTCTTCAAAAAGTTTAGATGATAACTCTATTGCTGTTTTTCTTTCTTCTTCTTCTGATTTATCGCTTGCTTTTTTTAATTTGCTTAACCATTTCTCTGGTATATATGAGCCTGATAATTTGTAATATATAAAATATGCAGTTTTGTAAGTTAATACAGGAAAAAATCCGGGTACTAATATAAGCTTTTCTTTTAACGGCAATTCATCAATGCATTTCAATAAAAACTCTAATCTCTCAACTTCGTATATTGGCTGAGTAAATATTGCCTTAACTCCAGAATTAGCCTTTTTAGCAAGTCTTACTTTTAAACTGTCATCATTTTTAGCATAACTATTTATTACGCAAAAAGGATATATTGGCTTTAATGGCTCTTTAAAAGTAAACTCTCCTAAACTTTTTGATTTATTTAAGTTTTTTATTATATCTATTAATAAATTGGAGTTTCCTTCAAATACACCTTTAGCTTGTTTTTGATTTCCATTAGCTACAGCATCGCCAGTAACTGCAAGTATCATTCTTATATCAAAATAATTAGCCCCTATGAGGTCATTTTGTAAAGCTATGGAGTTTTTATCACGCATTGTTTGTGTTGCAATGAATGGCTTATTATTGTTTAACTTTTGCTGAAGCTGTATTGCTGCTAATATTGGAGATATTTTTAAATTAGCAAAAGGTGAATCGGTTACAACAAAGGCATCTACATAATTTTGTATATTAGAATTATTTATTTTCTCTTCTATATAGCTTAAATCATATTTTGCCTGAGGTGATATTTCGAGAGTGAAACTATACTCATCATTATTTTCTAATTTTTTTATAAAATTTTCTACATTGTTATTCATTTAATATATATTATTCTATAATAGAAAAAAGTCAAATTATAAATATACAAACATCTTTTCTAAATTGATTTATATAATAATTATATTTTTTTAGGGGCTGTCCTAGATAACTAAAAAAGCTCCTTTCTTGCTAAATTATATATAATTTCCAACTGTTTTTCAACTT
>NZ_CAKVGN010000068.1 GCF_934747485.1 uncultured Brachyspira sp.
AAAAGTTGAAAAACAGTTGGAAATTATATATAATTTAGCAAGAAAGGAGCTTTTTTAGTTATCTAGGACAGCCCCTATAATATTTATATTAATTGATTTAAATACATATTATGATAAGATATTTTTAATTTTTTAATAAAAGAAACAAATATGAGACTAAACAAATATATAGCCTCTCTGAACATAGCAAGCAGAAGAGAGGCAGACAATCTTATTAAAGACGGCAAAGTTAAAGTAAACGGAGAAATAATACTCAATCCTGCAACACAAGTTTCAGAAACCGATAAAGTAGAATGCAATAAAGATGAAAATAATAAAATATATATCAAATTAAACAAACCGAGAGGATATGTTGTATCTACAAACAAAGATGAAGGAAAGACTATCTATCAGCTATTAAATAATAAATTGAAAGGAGTTTATCCTGTTGGAAGATTAGATAAAGACAGCAATGGGCTTATACTACTTACAAATGATGGGGTATTTGCTAAAAAAATAATAGGTGAAAACTCTAATTGCGAAAAGGAATATTATGTTAAAGTAAATGATAATATATCAGATGGGGCATTAAAAAAATTAGAATATGGAATATCTTTAGACGGAAAAAAATTAAAGCCAGCTAAAACAAAAAGAGTAACAAAAAATTCATTTAACATAATTCTTACAGAAGGAAGAAACAGACAAATAAGAAGAATGTGCCAAAAAATAGGTTTTGAAGTAATTATACTAAAAAGACTTAGAATTAATAATATATTTTTAAACGAACTTAAAGAAGGCAGTTTTGAATATTTAACAAAAGAAGAAATTGACTGCATAATGGAATCATAACCCGCATTATGCAATCAAAATAAAATTAAATAAACATATTAATTAAAAAGTGCTGAAACCATCATCTGTTATATTTCCTGAGCCAGAAAATGTTTCTCCAAACTCTCTGTCATTAGAAATACTTACATCTTTTTTAGGAGGTTTTACTTGAGTATCTTCTTTTTTAATATCATCTTTTTTTGGAGGAATATATGATTTTTTATTAGTTTTTTCCTCTTTTGATTTTTTTATATCATCACTGCTTAATTTAAAAAAGCTAATAGCTTCTTGAAGACTTCTTGCCTGCTTGAGCAAATCTTCTGAAGTATAAGCACTCTCCTGAACTAAAGAAGCATTATGCTGAGTAACAGTATCCATTTCAGAAACAGCAATATTAACTTGATCAACACCAGCCTGCTGTTCCATTGCAGTAGAACTAATATTTTGCATTATTTTAGCTGTATCATCTATTTTTTGCTGAATATCAATAAATATCTCTTGAGATTGATGAGCTGTTTCTGTTGCTTTATTTATTTTTTCATTTGTGTTATCTACCAAATCAGTAATATCTTTTACAGATGATTGAGTAGTTTGAGCCAAATTTCTAACTTCGCTTGCAACAACTGCAAAACCTTTACCTTGGTCTCCTGCCCTTGCCGCTTCAACTGCAGCATTAAGTGCTAATATGTTTGTTTGAAAAGCAATATCTTCTATTATTTTTGTAATATTTTTTATCTTTGTGCTCGCTTCAAATACATCTTCTATATTTTTTGTTGTTTCTGTTATAATGCTTCCGGCACTTTCTATAGCCTCTTTAGAAGAGACCATCATATTGTTTCCTGTTATAGCATAATCGGTAGAAGATTTTATTGTAGAAGCCATCTCCTCCATAGAACTTGCAGTCTCTTCCAAACTTGCCGCTTGTGATTCTGTTCTTCTTGATAAATCTGTATTACTGTTTGAAAGCTCTTTTGCAGCATTAACTATATTATTAGAAGCTTCATTAACTTCTGTTATAGTTTCTATTAATTTGTTTCTCATGATCACAAAAGATTTTGATAAAATACCTATCTCATCTTTTCTCGATTTTATACGCTGCTTAGAACTGCTTAAATCACCTCGCTCTATCTTTGATGCCTCTTCTACTACTATTTCTAAAGGCTTAGTAATTGTTCTTATAAACAAATTAACAAGTACAGCCAAAATTATTATAGATACTATTCCTATTATAGTTATGGCTATTATTAATTTTATATTCTGTTCATATATCTCATAATCCATCATTGCAAGTGCTATTATCCATGGCTGATTTTTTAATTTATGATATGCAGCCGTTCTTTTTTGTCCGTCAAGATTATATGTAAGATTACCGTATATATTACCGCTTTTAAAAGCTTCCTCATATATTGGATTTATTTTCATAACTGCTATATTCTCATATAAAGAATCCATTATATTATATAATTTGTCAGTGGTTATAAAAAGTCCTCCTGTTTTTCCCAAATCTATATCAGAGAAATGTGTTTGATGAAGCATATACCAATCTAAAAAAATATAAATATAGCCTATTGTAATATTATACGAATCTTTAACAGGTTTTATAGCAGGCATAGCCCATTTAGATGTTATTTCAGATTGCACGAGTTCATCAGCATAAACAACTCCATCTGTATTTGAAGCAACTAATCTGTTCCAAGCATTGGGGATATAATCTTTAAGGTTTTTACCCAAAGCAGAAGAAGATAATGAATCTAAAAATATATCGCCTTCAGAATCAGCTATACCAAAATTAATGAGATAAAGATTGTTATTTTTAAATTTATCTATAGTCTCTGATAATAATTCTTCAGTAAAATTCACATCATTTTCTAAATATTTTACAACAGTAGGAGTTACAGAATATGTACTTATTAAAGATGTTTGCAAATCAAACCAAGTATCTAAAACAGATGCATACCCGGCTATAGTGCTGTTAAAACCGCCTAATCTGCTTTTGCTTATACCAACACTCGCTATATTAACAGAAGATATTAACATTACTATTATAATTAAAACAACTATAGAACATATTACAAACGGTATTCTAAAACCTAAACTATTTACTTTCTTCATAATTGAATAACTCCTAATATATCTCTCTCATATTGTATAAAATAAAAACCATTATAAAATAATTATATAAAAAAGCTATAGTATTAAATGAATGTAATACTATAGCTTTTAAATGGTTTTAATAAAAAATATTATCTATATAATAATTATCTATAAGATTTCTCTAATATAGTTAATACTTCTTCATCTGTAAAGTTATGAGGATCACATTCAAATAATCCGCCCATAGCAAATTTAGCATTCTTAGCTATTTTCGGCAAATCTTCTTTGCTAATACCATAATCGGAAAGTTTTAGATTATCTACACCGCAAGCCTTCTGTAAATCAACCAAAGCATCTACAAAATCCATAGCCTTATTAGCATCTTTTTTACCTAAAGCCTTAGCCATATCAATCATTTTTTTATCGCAGTCATGAGCATTTGCTATTGTAGTATAATATTCTTTACTTATTATAATAAGCCCAGCACCATGCTCAAGTTTTGGATAATAAGCACTTAAAGCATGCTCCATAGAATGTTCTGATGTACAGCTTGAAGTGCTTTCCACTATTCCAGATAAAGTATTAGCCATAGCAACATCTTCTCTTGCTTTCATGTTGTTGCCGTCTTTAACAGCATCAGCCAAACTTTTACCTATAAGCTCTATTGCTTTTAATGCAAACAAATCACTCATATCGCTTGCAATTTTATTAATATAACCCTCAGTGCTATGGAACAATGCATCAAAACCCTGATAAGCAGTGAGTTTAGGAGGAACTGTTTTCATAAGCTCTGGGTCTACTATAGAAAGATAAGGATAAGTTTTCTCATAACCGAAACCTATTTTTTCATTGCCGTTAGTAATTACAGTCCAAGGGTCAGCCTCTGTACCTGTGCCTGCTGTTGTTGTTATTGCTACCACTGGAAGAGGGTCATTTGGCACAGGTTTGCCCTTACCAGTACCGCCGAATATATAATCCCAATAATCTCCGTCATTAGCTGCCATTACAGCAATAGATTTTGAAGAGTCTATACTGCTTCCGCCGCCTATTCCTATAACAAAATCACAATTTTCTTTTTTTGCTAAAGCAGCTCCTTCCATTACATGGTCTTTTATTGGGTTTGGTAAAATCTTGTCAAATAAAACATAGCTTACATTTGCTTTTTTTAATTCTTCTTCTAATCTATTTAAATAACCATATTTCTTTATAGAAGTTCCTCCTGTAACAATTAATGCTTTTTTGCCCGGAAGTTTTTGCTTATGCAGTTTATTTAGAGAACCGCTGCCAAATATTACTTTACTTGGCATATAAAAATTAAAATCCATAATATAACTCCTATTTTTTAATAATTAATATAATGAATAGTTTAAATTATACAACTGTGCAGTATTTAAATCAAATTAATAATAGTTTTTATGTTTTTATTATCAGTAGTGGAGGCTTTGCACCGCTGCTATATCTAAGATGTGTATGTTATAAATTTTAATATGCCTTTAAGCACTAACTTAAATCAATATGTTGACAAATTAATATAAATAAAATATAATAATTAAACTATGAAACTCAAAACTCAAAACTCAAAACTCAAAACTCAAAACTCAAAACTCAAAACTCATTAATATACTATAAAATATATTCTATTTTTTATAATACAAAGCCTCTATTGGCATTGCAAGATTTTTTTCTAGCTAGTCTAATAATAAAAATATATCTTATTAATTCAATATATTATTTGATAATTAAAAATGAAATAATATATTTCGACATGTATTTTCAAAACACAAAAATAATAACTCTTTTTAATATGTATCTTATTTAATAAATATATCAGTTCTAAAATCAATTTATTTATAAAAGAGTCATATATAAAATTAAAGGAGTTTTTATGAATTTAGCACCTGTAGGATTAGTTGTATATAATAGAATAGAACATACAAAAAGAGTGATTGAAGCATTAAAGAAAAATACTTTAGCATCTGAAACAGATTTATATATATTTTCAGATGCTCCTAGCAAAGAAGAGGACAAAAAATCTGTTTCTGAGCTTAGAGAATATCTTAAAACTGTAAAAGGTGGTTTTAAAAATGTTTATATATATGAAGCTGAAAAAAATTTAGGTATCAAACATTCTACTGTAAAAGCAGTAAATACTATATTTGAAAATCATGAATATTTTATAGGCTTAGAAGATGATATTGAAACAAATAAATATTTTCTTGAATTTATGAATAACGCTTTAAATTATTATAAAGATGATAAAGATGTAATAACTATAACAGCATTTGCCCATAAACATGCTACTAAAAGACATAAATATGATGTTATATTTACATATGCTTTTCATAGCTGGGGTTGGGGTACTTGGAAAAATAAATGGAATGATATAGGTTGGGATACATGTGATACTTCTTGGTATAATAAGAGCATTAAGCATAGAATATTAGGAGGCGTTTTTTCTTGGTTTCATTTATTAGCTATAAAAAAATCTGTAAAGAATAATCTTTATATTCAAAATAATTTATGGGATGTTTATTTATCATTTTATATGTATAAAAATAAAAAATTATGTGTTTGGCCGTCAAAAAAATCTTTTACAAACAATATTGGTTTTGATGGCACAGGGTATCATAAATTTGATTTTTATCATGGATATTTTGAAAATAATTTAGATAATAATGATTTTAATATAAAATTCTCTGATGATAAAAGAATGAATTTTTTTAAATATTTAATCATATCTATAAAAATTGGTGTATTTAGTTGGGCTAATGGTTTTATAAGTATGACTTTTAGTAAATTTAAAAAAAGATAATAATAATTTCAAATAATATATTTTTTGAGTATTTTATAATACTTATTTTATTAACATTAATGCTTTTTTAAAGCATAAAAATTAATAATATTTAAATAAATTTTTTGCTCTTTGGCAAAATATATACAAATAACTGAAATAATTTATACTTTTCTCGAATCGTACCCGTAAGGTAAAAACTTTGACGAAGTCCGAACCGCGACCGAAGGAAGTGCATGTGGTATTGGTATAAAAGAACTGCATTTTTATTATAAATTTTATAATTTAATTGTACATTAAAATGCACTCCCCCGCACGAATAAGAAGTTATAATTAAAGCATAGCATTACCGTGCGATAAGCCCCCGACTGTAGGGAGTGCACAGCTAGGCGAGTAGTGCAGCAAGGTGGTACAGCTCGTACGCGGGAAAAAGAATAATAAAATTTCATATTTCTATCATTATATTATAAAATAATATTCATATACGCTAAATAGCAAAATTTGACAAAATATAATTTTTTTAGTTTAACTATTTAATTAAAAATAAAGGCTTAAACATGATAAAAAATATAAATGAAGTAACTAAAACTTTAGGATTTAAAATAATAATAATAGTTGTATTAGGACTATTGCTTTTAATACCTATGACTTTTATAAACAGCGTTGTAAAAGATAGAATTCGATATCAAAATGAGGCTATATCTTCTATAATAGAGCCTGTTGGTGATAGTGCTAATATACAGGGAGTGGTTATAGCTATACCGTATTTAGAAAAGTTCATTGACAGCGATACTAAAGAAATAGGATACACAAGGAAATATATTTTTTATATGCCTAATGAATATAATGTTACTGGTGATGTTGAAGTTACAAGTTTAAGCAGAGGGATTTTTAAGGCACCTATTTTTAATTCTAAGTTAAATATCACAGGAAGATTCGATAAATATAATGCTGAAATATATAATTTAGATGAAAACAATACAATTATACTTTATGATGAGGCTATGATTATATTAGGTATAGGAAACAAAAAAAATCTTATGAAGCTTCCTAATATATTAATTAATCAAAATGAAAAACTTAAATATTATGAAAAAAATATCAATATAAACTTAAATATGTTTAACAATAAGTTTTTATACACCATTTCAAGAGACAGCATATTAAACGGTTTTGATTTTAATATTACAATGGACATTCAAGGAGGAAACTCTCTTATAATAACTCCATTAGCTTCTGAAAATACTTTTAAAATCTCTTCAAAATGGAAAGACCCAAGTTTTACAGGCGGATTTTTACCAACAAAAAGAGAAGTTAATAATAATGGGTTCAATGCTGAATGGAATATAGCGAGTTTTAATACTTCATTTACAAAATATTGGACTAGCGATGAAAATTCTAATAGGTTAAATAATATAGACAATAATCAATATTATACAAGCAATCAAGAATCTAATAATGTTTTAATATCATTTTTGCTTCTTAATGACAATTATCAGAAAACTTCAAGAAGTGTAAAATATGCTATATTATTTATATTCATTCCGTTTTTTGTATTATTTTTATGCGAAGTGCTTTCAAAGAAACGCATACACCCTGTGCAGTATATACTTATAGGAATAGCTAATGCAATATTTTATCTTCTGCTTTTAGCAATATCTGAACATATTAATTTTAATATTAGTTATTTTATAAGTGCCTTAATGGTTACAGCTTTAACTTCTATTTATATAGGCTACATTATAAAATCGCCAAAATACACTATTTCAATGGCTATAGTAGAGGCTTTAATTTATATATTCTTGTTTGGAATACTTCAGCTTACTGACTATGCATTGCTTATGGGCACATTAGGTCTGTTTGCCGTTATTGCTCTTGCTATGTACTTCACACGCAATGTAGATTGGTATGGTGAGAATAATTAACAACTTAAAAACTTATTACCGCACGGTGTAGCAAACTTTTTAATATAACCAAATTTCAATCATAATTTTATCAATATTTAAAATTTTGCTTAGCGTGCGGTGTATATACCATAAATTTATATATAGCTTGGGTGGGAAAACTAAAATAGCAATAAAATCATAAAATTAATATACGCTAAAATTAGAAAATAGGTAAAAATACTAAAGGGCGGGGATTTTAATTAGATTTTCAGTAATACAAATATTACTGCAGCCGTAAAAAAGACACAAATATTAAAACTTAATACAACTTTATTTTTTAACAAAAAATATTTACTTAGGCATCACATAAAAACATTATATTCAATGCATATTATTAAAAATATTAGTTGAGTATACACGCCTAATGAACTAAACAAAACTTAGCATCAATAAAAATAATAAAAAAGAGCTGAGAAGTAATAATCCCAGCTCTAAAATAATGTTTTATAATATATGCTTTATTCTTCTATAATAATAACATAAGTCATTCTAGAACGCTTTATTGTAATTGTAAAAGACTTATCATCACCATAAGATTTAACAAACTTATTATAATCATCAATATTAGATATTGTTATTCCATTAATAGCTTTAATTACATCTCCAGGTCTAAGTCCTGCAGTATAAGCTTTAGAGTTTTGAGTCATGTTTACTACAACAACACCTCTCTCATTACTTCTAATCTGAAGTCTTTGAGATATTTCCGGAGTAACATCAGAAACATCTAAGCCCATCCAAGCATTAGCATCTCTGCTATTTTGTGATGAATTAGAGTTAGGTACAACTTCCTCATCTTCCTCTCTAGCCTCTATTGTAATTCTTGTAATTTTTTCTTTACCGTTTCTTAAATATTTAACTTCAACTTTACTTCCAACTTTAGTAGTAGCAACTTTATTAAATAAATCAACACTCTTAGTCATTCTCTCGCCGTCAAACTCTATAATAATATCGCCATCTTGTAAACCGCCCTTAGAAGCAGGAGAATTAGGTATAACTTCGCTTACATATACTCCAGTATTTTGCTTAACATTTAATCCGCGAGAAAGATTTTCATCAATATCTTGTAAATATATTCCTAAGTATCCCCTAGTAACTCTTCCATTTTCTTTTAAATCTTTCATCACAGAAGTAGCAATATTAATAGGAGTAGCAAAACCTATACCAATGCTTCCGCCTGAAGTAGAATATATTAAAGTATTAATTCCTATAACTTGACCATGTATATTAAATAAAGGACCTCCTGAATTACCTGGGTTTATAGCAACATCAGTTTGAATATATCTCTGATACCTATTAGCACCGACATCGCTTCTTCCTTTAGCACTAACTATACCAAAAGTAACAGTATTATTCAAACCATAAGGGTTACCAATAGCAATAGCAAACTCACCGGGCTCAATAGCATCACTGTCTCCTAAAGCTACATAAGGGAATACTCTGTCAGATTCTATTTTTAATAAAGCCAAATCATAAGCCTCATCATAACCTATTAATTTAGCAGGCAACTCCTCATCTTCCCCATACAAAGTAACCATAATCTTAGTAGCACCTTTAACAACATGATAGTTAGAAAGAACATATCCCTCATCATTAACTATAAAACCGCTGCCCAAAGATTTTTGACTTCTTCTCTGTCTAGGCATTTGATCGCCAAAGAAAAATCTAAAGAACTCATCAGCATATCTATCTTCATAAGTCTGACCAGATTCAATCTCTGTAGATATATTAACAACAGCAGGCATGTTTTTATCAACAACTTCTCTAATAGCACTCTCAACCTCTAAAGCCCCGTCTAAAGAACCATTAAAAGCAGCTTTTTCCGGTGCAGCCTGTGCATGAACAACAAAATCGCCGTCTTTAGAGTTCTTTTCATAAGAGAATATAAAAAATGATATTATTATTCCTAACAAAGTAAATGTAAGCCCAAGATTGAGAAAAAACATAAATGATTTTTTATTTTGATTCATATATATAATTACCTCCTATAATTGTGGTTTTTCTATATCACTAATTTTATTATATTGATTGAATGATGATTTAACTATATAAACCCATTATAAAAAAGTAAAGTAAAATTATCTGTAATTATTATGCTTATAAAAAATTTCCGGCTCACCATTAGGTCGAGTATTCCATCTCGGATGCACCCAAAGCCAATTTTCAGGATACTTTCTTATAATTTCTTCTAACTTCTTAGTATATTTTTGAGTATTATAATATAAAGTCTCCTCTTTGGTTTCTTTCTCTTCAATATGCATTATCTCAGAAACGACTATTTTATGATGACCATACCTATCCGGCACATCATACATTATAACTATAGGAGCTTTAGTCTTCATAGCCACAGCAATAGGTCCAACAGCAGTAGCACATTTCTCTCCAAAAAAATCAACATAAATTCCATCTATATAATTCTGATCGCATAAAAAAGCAACAGCCTTATTCTCTCTCAAAGTATAAAATATATCTTTCAAATTCCCCTTTCTTGCAATACATTTTACACCTCTCTTTTCTCTCCAAGACTTCATATAAGCATCTAATTTGGGATTATCTAAAGGTCTCACTATCACACTCGGATTATACCCTTTAATACCAAAATATGAAGCTATATATTCCCAATTGCCAATATGCCCCGTGATAACTACAACACCTTTCTTTTCTTCCAAAGCCTTATCAAATATATCCCTGCCTTCTATCTTTACACGTTTTAATATTTGCTCATCAGACATTCTTGAAGCCTTTATAAACTCCGCAAAAGTCATAAGCATAGATTTCATAGAACGCCTAGCTATAAGTCTTCTCTCCAAATAAGATTTTTCCGGAAAAGCCTGCTTCAAATTAATCAAAGCTACTTTTTTGCTATGCATAGCTACATAAAACATCAAACCCCCTATAATCTTTGCAAAAAATATTACAAAAATATAAGGAAAAAATGATATAATCTCCATTAATATTCTTAATGGAATATATTCAAGCATAATAATTTTTTTTGATTTATAAGCCAATTCCTACTCCTGAGTATTATCATCTTTATTTTCTTCAGACTCATCTGTTATTTCTTTTTCAATATTTTTTAAATTATCATCTAAATCATCTTTTTTATTTTCACTGTTATTATTATTTGCATCTTTATTAGAATTGTTTTTATTTTCGGCCTTTTTAGAACCCTCAATTAATATTCCAGCCCCAGCCAATTCTCCTGATGTAATCAAATAATAAAAACCAGATATAAAATAATAAGCTTCAGTTAATGCCTTTAATACATTATATCCTTCTATTCTTTTTTTACTTCCGCTAATATCAGAAAAGAAAGTCAATATATCATTAGGGTTCGCTATTATTCTCTCTCTTTCCGTTTTATCTAATAATAGTTTATCTAATTTCCTTTTTAAAGAAGATATTATAGAAACTATATGAGATTTTAAATTTTTAGCAGTATAAGATATTTGTCCATTCTTTTCAGCCAACATCGATACTCTCTGTTCAAATCTCATCGTAGTATCTTGCTCTATTTTTAAAGCATTTTTGCACATATCGCTATATTCTAAAAATCTCGAATTAGAATCTGATAATGATAAAAATATATTATTAAAATCACTCTTATAATCTGTTCTAATCAAATTATCATAAATTAGATTATATTTTACCTTATTAGAAACAAATAATACAGAATACTCTTTATCTAAAAAATCTAATAATACTTTTATTCTATAAATTTTATCATCATCTGATACTTGAAAGAAAGGGTCCCCTTCTATTTCTATATTATTATCTGCTTTTCTAAATGAAACAACTTTCTCTATAAGTTTTACGCCTATAGACTCTATTTTCATTAATTTTTCTTCTTCATTATCTTCAGGAGTTTGATTATCTTTTTCCTCTTCTTGTTTCTGTTTTGTAGTTTCTTCTTTAAGCTTTAACTCTTTTTCTTTTTTCAACTTAGTATAATAACCAACTATATCTGTATCTGTTATTCCTAAAAAATTATTAATTTCAGATAATGTTTCAAGTTTTTCTTTAGAAGCATATTGAAGCAATGATAATAATTTAGGGTAATATTTAGAATATATCAAATCCACATCTTTTTTAAAGCTGGATATTCTCGGATTAATTACGCCTTTACTAATATTATCTACTATAGAATATGCAATTAAAGCTTTTTCACCAGCCAATTTTAACTTTGAAGAATAAGCATGCAAAATATATAAAGGTTTAAACATAGCTTTAAGTTCATTCACATAACTGCGTGCTTTTGTAGGAGAATGTAAATCTTTATACTGTCTTAAAAAAGTTTTGTAAATATTTTCATCATATTGATCTTTCACACGTTCTAAAAGTTCAATATCTTCCAAATCATTGGCAAATTGAGCTAATATTTTTTCTTTTTTACTTTTAGGCTCCATAGAACTATCATCTACTGGATTTAGTGCATTAAATATAAGAGTATCCATCTCCAAAAATGCTGATATAACACTTTTATCTATAAAGCCCAAAAACTTATTATGTACATTTCCGCCAAAAGTTGTTATCGTTTTATTAGATAGAGCATCAAGCCATAATTTTAAATTTAAAAATACACTTTTTTGTTTTTTTACAACTAATGTATTATTTGTCTTTTCTTTTTTAGGAGCTTGAGAGGGTGTATTAGTATAAACATAATTTCCTCTTGGCGTATTATTATTAAGATTATTATTTTTAGGTTTATTATAACTAGGGGTACTTCTCTTAGATGAATAATCGATAGTAGTCTGCTTTTTCCTATTCGTTATTACCTCTCCGCCTGCATCTACAAACTTATTAAATAAATTTCTTCTATCATCTTCTTTAAGATTATCTAGTTTTAATCTATTTCTAGTATTATCTATATCACCCATAGAAAATAACTCCTAAAAAATATATATATTTATTTACCCCTATGTATCATAGTGGCTGTGGCCTGACTGCCAGCCAAAATAGTCATACTAGATATTTGAACATGTCTTTTTCTAGTAATAACGTATTCTATATTATCGGCTATATCTTCAGCATATAAAGGATCAAAACCCTTATAAACATTATCAGCTTTTTCTTTATCTCCTTTAAATCTCACGGTAGAAAACTCTGTGTTTACAGCACCCGGTTTTATATTAGTTACTCTTATAGGCTTATCTATTAACTCAACTCTTAAAACATCTCCAAACATCTCTACAAAAGACTTAGTAGAACAGTAAATAGCACCTCCAAAATAAGCCTCATCTGCAGCAGTGGAAGCTAAATTAATGATATCAGCATTTTTACTGTTAAGCATTAAAGGTATTATCATTCTTGTTAATACTATTAAACCTTCACAATTTACCCTTATCATCTGCAAGCTGTCTTCTATGTCATTGTTATAAAAATAATCCTTACCCAAAGCAAGTCCTGCATTATTAATAAGTATATCTATATTCTTCCATTCATTTTCTAATGAAGAGACAGCATTTTTTATACTATTGGTATCAGCATAATCTACTTTTATAACCTTTACTTTTACATTATAATCTTTTTCCAACATACTTTTAAGAGACTCTAATTTCTCAATTCTTCTCGCTGTTAAAATAAGATTAACACCATTAGAAGCAAGCATCTTAGCAACCGCTTCGCCAATACCAGCACTAGCCCCAGAAATAAAAGCTAATCTTCCTTTAATATCTTCTTTATACATAAAAACTTGCCTTTATAATTATTTATTCAGCAGTTCTTATTCTGCCAGCAACATCTTCAGCAGTGTATTGCATGCCAACCTCTTGAAGATATTTTGAAATTAAATTATCCATTTGTTTTTTTAATCCCTTTGAATATAATTCAGCTACAACCGTACAGTTTTGCTTAGAGTCCCATTTACTCTCAACTATAGATACCCCTCTCACTCTTCCTGCAACTCTCTCTTGTATTACATATTCATCTATCATACCCTTTTCTGTAGAGCTTAAAGATTCCACATAAGAACCAACTATTTTAGCTACTATTTTATTTTTAGCATCCAATTCTGCAGCTTGTCTTGATGCAACTTCCCTTCTAAACTTATCATCAACATCTATATCTTCGCTAGGCGAACCCATTCCCATTACTCTGAAAGTATCATCATTTATCCAGCCCTCAGGATTGTTTCTGCTGACACCAGTTCCGCAAGAAGATAATACTATCATCATCATAACAGTTATAAACAAGTATAATTTTTTATTTTTCATATAGCGTACCTCCAATTCTTCTATATTATAACTACATTTAATATTATATATATTAATAATATGATTGCAATAGCCTAAGTCAAAATTTAATACTATATTATAATACATATAATACCTATATTTTAATTTTGTTTTGACAATTTTTTATATTAAACTATAATAAAAACATAATTAAACTTAATTATTAAATTATATATATTAAAAAATTATTTTTATAGAGGTATTCAAATGCTACAATATGCTGTTATAGGAGTTGGTACTTTAGGTAAGGCTCTAATAAATAGATTAATGAATAAACCTTCAATAGAAGTATTGGCAATAGATAATGACATTAATGAAATAGAAGCCATAAAAAATAGTGTTACTCAAGCTATGAAATTGGATTCTACTCAAAGAGAGGCATTAGAGGCTATAGAAATTAATAAATTCGATGCTGTTATAGTTACAATAGGTGAAGACATTATGACAAGCATATTAACTTCACTAATATTAAAAGAATTGAATGTAAAAAACATAATAGCAAGATATTCTGACGAAAGACATAAAGCCATATTAAGCAAAATAGGAATCACCCACCTTGTAAGCCCAGAAGAATCTATGGGTATACATATAGCAGAGCAGCTTGAAGTTGGAGATTCTCTGCTTTTATATGACTTAACTGAATATCACTCTATAGTAGAGTTTCCTGTGCATGCGGGGCTTGCTGGTAAAAACTTAAAAGAACTCGATTTGAGAAAGAAATATAAAATTAATGTTGTAGCTATAAAAAAAGAGACAACAAGTATATTGGGAGAGAAAAAGATTATAGTTGATTGTACACCTGACCCTGATGAGTCTATGGTTGAGGGGGATATACTTGTAATAGCAGGACATGATAAAGATATAGAAAAATTAAATAGAAAACTTTCTGAATAATTTTTTATAAATAAAGAGAAGTATAATGAATAACTACTTTGCAAAAATGCTTATTGTTGTAGGGATTATTGCTATAATAATAGGCATATTGATACTATTAAAAATTCCAATTGGAAAGCTTCCGGGTGATATTGTGATAAAAAGAGAAAATTTCGCTTTTGCTTTTCCAATAGTAACTTCTATAATAGCAAGCATAATATTGTCTTTTATAATGTGGATAATTTCTAAATTTTAATAAATTAATAAACATTTATATTGTTTCAATTTCATTGTTTGTATGTTTTTTGTTTTATTCAACTTTTTCCCGCGTACGAGCTGTACCACCTTGCCGCACGGTAATGCTATGCTTTAATTATAACTTCTTAGTCGTGCGGGGGAGT
>NZ_CAKVGN010000069.1 GCF_934747485.1 uncultured Brachyspira sp.
TTTAGTATATATTAAATAACTATAATTTATGTCTTTGTTTTTATTCAACTTTTTCCCGCCGCAAAAAGTTGCAAAAAGTGCAAATGCTATAGTTTTATATTTTGGAATATATAAAATAGTATTTATATTTTGTTATAAATAAAAAGCTATATTTTATAAAATGCAGTTCTTTTGGTTCTTTTATACCAATACCGAGTAGGTGCCTATTGGCAAAAGAACTGGGGTCTGGGGCAAAGCCCCAGTTATCAAAATAAAGTAAAATAAATTAAAATTGAGTAATCATAGTGTTTTATATTTTTCTTAGTTTGATTATTATTATAATGGCTATCCTTCTATGCTACGAAATAAAAATACACAACACTAAAAAAATAAATAATAATCTGCAAATAATGCTCGCGGTTAAAACTTATGATAATGACTTAATTAACATAATAAAAGATGATGATGTTAAAGGAATAATCATTAATATACCTGACATTAATACAATTGAAAAACTAATAAAAAATATAAAAGAAAATCTAAACAAAAAAATATTCATAGCATTAGATGAAGATTATAAGCCTACTCATAATTTATTTTTTGACCAGCACTTTAAGGTTTATCAAAGCTATATTGGTGAGAGGCAAAGCGAAACTTATGCATACAACATTGCCAAAAAAAGAGCATCTACTCTTAAATCTATGGGTGTTAATATGTTTTTATCTCCTGTAGTAAATACTCTCTGTAATGAAAAATCTCATCTAAAAGAGCATATCTTCAGCGGCGATAAACAAATTGCTTCAAAGTTAATATTTCAAACAATTAAGGCGTATAAAGACAGTGGCGTCCTCACCGCCGCAAAATATTTTCCAAAATACTATGATGATGAGTTATATATAAATGATAACATAAAAAATTTTGAAATAGACTCTAAACAAACCTTTTTGTCGGCAATAGACAGCGACTTCTTTGTGATGAGCCATATTAAAAATGAAAAATTATACAGAGATTATCTTTTTAATAGCCTTAACTTTAATGGTGTTGTAATGACAGATTATATTAATAAATACTCTCTTATAAATAATAATTTGCTTAATGTTATTGATTATAGGTTTTATAAGGCAAACAGAGAAAAGATAAAAAATATTAAAACAGAGGATAGTGAATTATGCGTAAAAATTTCAAAGTTGTTAAGGAAATTATAATTTTATTTAGTTTTTTAGTTGTTGTGTTAGTTGTTCATTCTTGCACCAAAAAAGACAGCATCACAGAAGATGAAAAATATATTTTGGAATTGAAAAAAAAATATTCTTATTTGTCTGATTATATAGATGAAGTTAATAATATGAGCATTGAAGAGAGGAGAGGGCTTCTTACTATGGTGGGCATCACAGACACTGTATTAAGCGAAGAGACCATAAAAACATTAAAAGATAATCATATTGCCGGCGTTATACTTTTTAATTACAACATAGCAGATGAGGAACAATTAAAAAAACTCACATCGGACTTGAAAAAATATGTTAACAAGAATATGTTAATTTCTATAGACGAAGAAGGAGGCGAAGTCTTTAGAATACCTTTCGATAAATACAAAAACATTTCTCCAAAAATGATAGGCGACAGCAACAGCAGTGAATATGCCTACAACATAGCCTACAACAAAGCAAAGTTTCTAAAAGAAATGGGAATTAATATGATACTCTCTCCATTATGCGATGTGCCGAGCAATAAAGATTCTTATATATACAATAGAAGCTTTTCTACAAATATTGAAATAGTTTCAAAGATGGTGGAAGCTACAATAAAGGCTCAAAAAGATGCAGGCATTATAAGTGTTGTTAAGCATTTTCCGGGTCATGGAGACACTTCCGTTAATTCTCATGATGAGTTTCCTGTGATAGACAAAACTTTAGAAGAACTTAAAAATAAAGAATTAATACCGTTTCAAAAGGCTATAGATTTGGGAGCTGAGATGGTTTTGATTGCCCATATAAAAAACAAATATATAGATGATGAGCTTCCAGCAAGCATGTCAGAAAAATATAGAAAGATACTCGAAGAAGATATGGGTTTTAATGGCGTGATTATTACAGATGACCTTGTTATGACAGGCAAGATTAAAAGCACTATCAATTATGGCATAAATCTTACAAGCAATATTTATAAGAATGTGAAAGATATGTTTAGAAATATAGAACCTGATATAATTTCATGTGCTAAGGTATTAAAGATAATGAGAGAAAATACCTAACACATAAAATTATTATTTAATTATTAATTAGCTTTTTTCTTTTTTCTGTTGCTGTTTGGATTTCTTTTGTAAGTGAGCGTAGAATCTAATCCTTTAGCAACAAACTCATTTATGATGTTTACTACGGTATGATATGTAACATTATATTGTTTGGCAATATCAGTATGTGTCAGGCCAGTATTTTTTTTCTCGTCCAAAGCCAATATAATATTTGCCCTCGATATCAACCTTTTAGATTTACCTTCGTTTTTGATAAAGTCTTTAATCTTTTGCTTTTCTTCATCTTTCAAAGATATCATGTGTTTAGTAGTTATACTCATTTTTTAAACCTCCAATTTTAATACTAAAAGAAATTTTAATACTAAAACAACTAATAAAGATATTATTTTAAGTTAAAAAAGATAATTTAACTTAAGTCTATAACATAAAAACACAAAGAAAAATATAAAAATACCATTAATTCATACCATATTTTAAGGGGAAATATAACATATTATAAAAAAATATCAATATGAAAAATAATTATGCAAAAAAATATATCGATGCTTATTCTATTTTATATGTCCAATAATTCAAAATTTACCTCCTTATATGTTTTTTTCATACCCCTTAAATAATATAAACATATGTTTTTAGTATTATGTAAAAAGTTTTCATCATTTATAGAAGATAAATTTATATTAATATTTACTATAGAACATTTGCAAGCAGCATATAAAATTGTATACGCACATACTATATCGCTTATAACGCCCTCATTGCCATATTTGTGAATTATCTCAAAATACTCTAATAAGTCATAACAGCTTTTAAGCGTTTGAAGCGGAGGCTCTAATGCTTTTTTTGCTGCTTCAGAAATAGCATTTTTTCTTATTTCTTTTTGTTCATCGGTGTCTTTAGGCAATTTGTATGCGTCCATAATTAATTGAAACATTTCAGCATCTTTATCTACAATTTCTATTAGCTTTGTTTTTATTTGTTTTATATTTTCTACAGCATTATTGAATGCAATTTGTTTTTCTTTATCTAATTCTTTAAACTTTTTTTTGTTTACGGTGAGATGAGCAACCATTCCAGCCAAAGCACAAGCCAAGCTAGCGACAACAGCCGTAACGCTTCCGCCGCCCGGAGCAGGCAATGATGAATCTACATCATTAATATAATCTAATAGAGTTTTGTTTATAAGCTTTTCCATTTTTCAAAAATCTCCTTAAAGTTTTTTAATGTTTTTTTTTGTGATGCATTAATAATTTATTTGAGAGTTTAATATACTAATAAATTGATATTTTGTCAAAATTTGTTTTTTAAAATTTATGTATTTGTGGTGGCTTTGCCCCCACGCCCCCACTTCTTTTGGTGACCCAAAGAAGCAAAAAGACTGCATTTAATGGAGTATAGCTTTTTATGTATATCAAAATATAGCCATTGTTTTATATATTCCAAAATATAAAGCTATAACATTTGTACTTTTTGCAACTTTTTGCTACGGGAAAAAGTTGAATAAAAATAAGAATATAAATTATAGCTTTTATGCATATACAAAATATAAATATTATTTTATATATTCCAAAAGTATAAACCTAAAACATTATCACTTCCTCTTTAAGTGCTTAAACTGCTCTTTTGTTGCTTCTATCACCTCTTCTAATGTCATGCTGTCTCTGCCTAACGCCCTCTCTAATTCATCCATCTTTTTACTCTCTTCAAGCAATGCTTTTTCTCGCTCCCTTTTTTGTTTTTGTAATTTCCTTGCTCTTTCTAATAATTGCTCTTCTGTGTAATGGGGCTTTATGACTTTTTCTTTGTCTCCCTCTCTTAAATAGATTTTTAAAAAACTTAAAAAATCAAGCCATAATGTTGGTATGTTGTTTTTCTCTTTTGCCTTTAATTTGGCATATTTAATACATTCCCTCCAATCAAACTTTCTTTCGTTAAAAAGCTTTAATAATAACTCTTGTTTTTCTTTGCTCTTAAAACCATATAACTCAGAGATTTTTGAAGCGTTGTTGTAGGTGAAACTATTAAACACTTGGCATAATTCTAATACAAAAGAATCAAACTCTGAGAGAAGAAAATTACTATTAGTTATATTATTATTTTTATTATTAATTATATTATTATCTTTAACTTTTTCTTTAATACCCTCAAAACAATTTTGATTATGCTCTTTTATATTATTTGATAAATCTGTATCATCATTTAATTTAATTCTATTAGCTAATTTTATTTTTGCTAATGAGAAAGCATCATCGTTTTTATTGGTATTGTTATTTTTATTAATGCTTTCATTTTCTTTATACTCTTCGATGTTTGTATTAATTTCTTTATTTTTTAATTCTTCATTGTTTTTTATTTCTTCATTGTTTTTTATTTCTTCATTTTCTAATTTTTTATTTTCAAGATTATTTATATATATCTTTCTCTTGTCTACATTCTTCTCTTTTATATCATAAACCACCCTTATATAATTATGTTCCTTTAACTCTGATATGCATCTCGATATGCTTACATTGCTCATAGAATACAAATTGGCAAGATATGCGTTTGTGGCAAAGCAGTATCCTTTTTCATTGGTGAGGGCTGTAATTTCACCGTATATTAATCTTGTGAGGGGGCTTAGCCTTTTGTCGTATCTAACATTTGCGGGTATTATGGCGTAATAGTTTTTTTTGTCTTTATTCATTATAAAAACCACCTATTAATATTTTTATTTATACTAAATTCAATTTTTATAATGTTTTATAAGGTTAATTTTTGGGTTTTTATGATTTTTTGTAAATTTTTTTCTAATTTTTTATAATTTTTCTTATAATTAATATGATTTTATTACGATTTTTAATTGTTAAGTATAAAAAGTATAGTTTATAGAGCAAACTGTAAAAAAGCAGTAAAAAAATGTAAATAAATATTGACATTTCTTGAGATTTTTTGTATATTATAGCTAGGGAGTTTATTATTGATGGCTAAAAAAAGATATTCACTTCTAATAATAGTTTTTGTAATGCTGTCTTCTGTATTATTTGCCGATGATTGGATGGTTCCTGCTTCTGCATTGCCAAAAAAAGCACAGGACTTTATTGCTTCAGCATATCCGGATGCTGCAATATGGAAGGTAGAGCTAGATGACGGAAAGTTTGAGGTGGATTTATCTAATGGGGTTTCTATAGACTTTTTTATGAACGGCGATTGGAAGAGCATTGACGGTGAATATATGGGTGTTCCTAAAAGCGTGCTTCCTGCTAATATAGCAAATGTTGTTGAAAAGACCTATCCTTCATCTATAATCATAGAAATAGAGAAGGAGTGGGGCAATTATAAAGTAAAACTCAATAATATGATGGAATTATACATTTCAGCCGATGGTCAATTAATGGGTCAGAAATTTGACGACTAAAAAAATTAAATAAGTGTAATGTTTTAATTCTGTATATATAAATAAAATATAAAATTTTAGTATCTATTTAATTAAATATAATTTATATTTTTTTATTCAACTTTTTCCCTCCTTAGCTTTGCGGACTTCGTCAAAGTTTTTACCCTACGGGCACGCTTCGCGAAAACGCAAGTGCTATAACTTTAGCTTTTTTGAATATATAAAAATAAAATAATATATATATATTGTATATGCATAAAAGCTATAATTTATTGAATGCAGTTCTTTTGGTTCTTTTATACCAATACCGAGTAGGTGCCTATCGGCAAAAGAACTGGGGTGCTACCCTAAGGGCACGCTTCGCAGGGGGCAAAGCCCTGCAAAATAAAAATACTTTTAAAAGCTTAAAAATTTTTAGTATGTAGTTAAATAACTATATTTTGTTATGTAATTTTTTTCAACTTTTTCCCGCCGCAAAAAGTTGCAAAAAGTGCAAATGTTTTTTACTTTATATGTATGAATATCTATGAAATATAAAATAATATTTTTTATTTATACCTAAAGGTTGATTGAATTAAATGCAGTTCTTCGCGAAGCGTATCCGAAAGGTAAAGCTCGCAAGTAAGGCTCGCAGTTGACAAACTTCAATTTTTTCAGTATATATATATAGCATATTTTTATCACAAAAACGGAAAACTTCAATATGGAAAATATTAATGACGCTTTAGATTATCTATACTCTTTTATGAATAAAAAAAATCTTCATAAAAATAGTAAAAACCATATAAGCAATGTAGAACACATCTTAAATATATTAGGCTATAAACAAACTTTTAAAATAATACACATAACAGGCACAAAAGGAAAAGGCTCTGCTACTTTGAGTTTGGCTCATATGCTTAGTGCATGCAATTACAAAACGGGTGCTTTTATATCCCCTCACATCATAAATGAAAGAGAGAGAATATCTATTAATGATGAATGGATTAGCGAGAATGATTTTATTTCTATAGTAAAAAAGATAAAGGGTATAATTGAAGAAAATAAGCTTGATGAGAGCATAACCGTTTTTGAGTTTTTTACTATAATAGGTCTTTATTATTTTTTTATTAACAAAGCGGATTATGCTTGTATAGAGGTTGGTATCGGCGGGAGGTTTGACTGCACCAATATTGTAGACTCTTCAATCAGTATATTAACTTCTATCTCTTATGACCATGTGGATATATTGGGAAACACAATAGAAGAGATAACTTATCAAAAGGCTGGCATTATAAAAAATAATTCTATAGTAATATCAGCAATGCAAGAGAAAAACTCTATTGAAATAATAGAAAATGTGTCAAAAGAAAAAAACTGCAAGTTATACGTATTTAATAAAGATTTTTATTCTAATATCATCAAAAACACAAGTGAAATATTAGAGTTTGATTATATAGAAAAAGAAAATAAGTATCATTTTACAACTACACTTTTAGGAGAACATCAAAGCGAAAATATAGCATTATCATTCAAAGCTTTTACATTATTAGAAAGCAAGAAAGAAAATATAGAAAAAGCAATAGACTCACTTCGTAATTTTAATATAAAGGCAAGATTAACTTTTATAGAGAGAAATCCAGACATTATAGTAGACGGTGCTCATAATGCGAAATCATTAATCAGAATATTAAAGACTATTTATAAATGGTATGATAGTGTAGTGATATTATTTGCCCCTATAAGCGAAAAAGATGTAGGCGGAATGTGCGAGATATTAAAAGAGAGTGAAGACATAATTATAATAAGTTCTACGAAATCACAATATAAAAACTCTGACAGCTTTAAGACTTATGAATATTTAAAAGAAAAAGAGAATGTGTATCATATAGAGAGTTTTGACTTGGCAGTAGAAGAGATGAAAAAGATATCTAAGGAGAAAAATATACCAGCGTTAGTGATAGGTTCGCTTTACAGTGCTAGCGACTATATAATTTCAGAAGAAAGGTGAAACTAAATTGTAATTTTTTATAGGATATATTATCAACTTTTTCCCGCCGCAAAAAGTTGCAAAAAGTGCAAATACTATAGCTAATATTTCTTGGAATATATAAAAGTAAAATAATGTTTATATTTTCGTCTGTATGTAAAAAGCTATAGTTCATTAAATGCAGTTTTTTTGGTTCTTTTATACCAATAAAAGAACTGGGGGTACGGGGGCTAGTCCCCGCAAATAATAAAACTCAAAAAAATCACTATACTCATCCATGCCTTTTTGTTATAAATAATTATAAAACATAAGTATTTGATATAATTCCATAATAATTTAAACTACTAATAAGTCTTGACATTGGAGCATACTCTAATGCTATAATTAAAACAAAAAAGACTAGGGGCTTAAATTATGACAATAGCTGAAGTAAGCAAAAAGACAGATTTATCAACCGACACTTTGAGGTATTATGAGAGAATAGGGCTTATACCAGAAGTGGAGAGAACCGAAAGCGGCATACGAAATTATACTGACTATGATATAGGCTGGATAGAGTTTGCTAAATGTATGCGAAGTGCCGGAATGGGTATAGAGTCATTAATAGAATATATAAAACTCTACAACAAAGGTGATGCCACAATAGAAGCAAGAAAGCAATTATTATTAGACCAAAGAGAGATAATAGAAACAAAAATTAATGAGCTTAAAGATACCTTAGAAAAATTAAATTACAAAATAAACAATTATGATACAAAGATAAGGGAGTGTGAAAAAAAATTGTCTAAGAGATGATTAAATTAAAAAAGGATATATAAATGAAAATACTATTAAGTTTTTTAATTTTTATAATGACAGCATGCAATTCTATTTATGGAGATAGTGCAACCATGAACACTTTAAATAATTATGTTAATTTAAGAATAAACAACAAAGAATACAAATTGATATTATATGATAATGACACAGCGAGAGATTTTTTAAGAATGCTTCCGCTCACAATTACAATGAATGATTTAAACAGCAATGAAAAATATTATAATTTAAGCAAAAGCCTCACAACAAAAAGCGAAAGGGCAGGCAGTATAAAAAGAGGCGACTTTATGTTATACGGCAATAATTGTTTGGTTTTGTTTTATGAAAGCTTTTCAACATCATACAGCTACACTAAAATTGGATATATAGAAAATACAGACGGCTTAAAAGATTCGCTTGGAATGGGCAGCATAGAAATAACTTTTTAGTGCAAATTAGTTTTTTTAAAATTAATTTAAAAAAAATTAAGTTCATAAAAGAGGATTTTTAAAGGAGTTTTGTATGAAAAAAGTAAAATTAAGTAATGGGCTTGAAATGCCTATACTAGGTTTTGGTGTTTTTCAAATACCAGATTATGAGGAATGTAAGAAGTCGGTATTGAATGCAATTGAGGCAGGATACAGATTAATAGACACAGCATCAGCATACAACAATGAAAAAGCGGTAGGAGATGCCATAAAAGAAAGCGGAGTTGATAGAAAAGAATTATTCATCACAACAAAATTATGGATAAGCGACAGTGGCTATGATAATGCTAAAAAGGCTTTTGAAGTTTCTATGAATAAGCTTAATTTAGATTATTTGGATTTATATTTGATACATCAGCCTTTTGGAGATTATTACGGCTCTTGGCGAGCTATGGAAGATTTGTATAACGAAGGAAAGATTAAAGCTATAGGGGTTTGCAATTTTTATCCTGATAGATTATTAGATTTTGTTATGCATAATAAAACAGCTCCTATGGTTAATCAAATAGAAACGCATCCATTCTTTCAAAGGGAAGAGGATAATAAACTTATGAAAGAGTATAATATTCAAATAGAGTCTTGGGGGCCATTTGCTGAGGGCAGGAATAATATGTTTACTAATGAAGTATTTAAAAAGATAGCAAGTAAACATAATAAAACAGCTGCTCAGGTTATATTAAATTGGCTTATAAAGAGAGATGTTGTTGTGATACCTAAGAGCGTACACAAAGAGAGGATTATAGAAAACTTTAATGTGTTTGATTTTGAGTTGGACGACAATGACATGAAAGAAATTTCTAAACTAGATACTAAGCAGAGTTTATTTTTATCGCATACAGATATTGAGACAGTAAAATATTTATGCAATTATAAGATTTAATAGTTTTGTAAAAAATTGTAGTTTATAAAGAGTGATTTTTTATATTAAAATGTTTGTGGGGACTAGCCCCCTGCGAAGCGTGCCCTTAGGGTACACACTCTCACTTCTTTTGGCGACCGAAGGAAGTGCCTGCGACCAAAGGGAGTCCTTCAGGACGACCGTAGGAAGTACCTTCAGGTATGGGTATGACCCAAAGAAGCAAAAGGACTGCATTTTATGAAGGATAGTTTTATATATAAAAACATAGATATTATTTTATATATTCAAAAAAGGTAAAGTTGAAACATTTGCACTTTTTGCAACTTTTTGCTGCGGGAAAAAGTTGAATAAAAACAAAAACATAAATTATAGTTATTTAAATATACACTAAAAAATTTTTAAGTTTTTAAATTTATTGTTTGTGGTGGCTTTGCCCCCACACCCCCACTTCTTTTGGTGACCCAAAGAAGCAAAAGGACTATATTTTTAGATTTTTATATTACATTTAAGAATTATTCTATTATTAATGATAATTGTATTCATAAAAAAAATTATTTAGATATATTTTTAAAAGGACTAATAATGAAAAATACTTTTATAACTTTATTACTAATTTTTATAATATCACTAAATATAAAAGCAGAGGCTAATAATATGAAAGGAAATTTTAATTTCAATACAAAAACTGTTAAACTAAATAATGGTTATGAAATACCTTTAAATGGAATAGGCACATACAGCTTATTAAATGATGTTTGCTACAACTCTGTGCTTTATGCTTTACAAAATGGTGTGAGATTAATTGACACGGCTTATATATACCGCAATGAAGAGGAGGTTGCAAGAGCTGTGAGAGATTCTAAGATTGATAGAGAAGATATTTTTGTTATTACAAAGCTATATCCTAATCAGTATAATGATGCAGAAAATGCAATAAATGAAGCGTTAAAAAAATTAGGCTATATTGATATGATGCTTCTTCATCACCCGGGAAATAATGATGTTGAAGCGTATAAGGCAATAGAGAAAGCTGTGAAAGAAGGAAAGATAAAATCTATTGGTCTTTCTAATTGGTATATAAAAGAATTAAAAGAGTTCTTGCAAAAAATAAATATTATGCCTGCTTTGGTTCAAAATGAGATACACCCATATTATCAAGATACTGAAGTGGTGGAATATATTCAAAGTTTGGGGATAGCTGTTCAAGCGTGGTATCCATTGGGGGGAAGAGGTCATCAAAGAGAGCTTTTAAATGATAGTGTATTAAAAGAGATAGCTAAAAAGCATAATAAATCTGTTGCTCAAATTATATTAAGATGGCATTTACAGAGGGGAGTTATTGTGATACCCGGTTCAAGCAATAGGGCTCATATAATAGAAAACACAGAGTTATATGATTTTGAATTGAGCGATGATGAGATGAGAAGAATATCAAAACTTAACCGCAATGAAAAGCATGATTGGTATTAATTAAAATATTAATTAAAATTATGTAAACAATCTAAATAAATAATAAGGAGTTATTAATATGCAAAAAAGAAAGCTTGGAGAGTTAGAAGTTTCGGCTGTTGGTTTAGGGTGTATGGGTTATGGCGTAGTGTATGATGAGAATTATGATAAAAAACAATTAATATCTATCATACATGAAGCTATAGAATTAGGTATTAATTTTTTTGACACAGCAGAAGCCTATGGTCCATACAAAAACGAAGAGATTGTTGGCGAAGCATTAGAAGGTCGTAGAGATAAAGTTGTAATAGCTACGAAGTGCGGAATAAAAACTGTAAATGGAAAGCCTGTATTAGACGGCAGAAAAGAAACTATAATATCATCTGTAGAAGGTTCATTAAAAAGATTGAAAACTGATTATATTGATTTGTATTATCTTCACAGAGTTGACCCTAACACTCCTATTGAAGAAGCGGCATACATAATGAAAGAATTAATAAAAGAAGGTAAAATTAAACATTGGGGTATTTCAGAGGCAGGGGCAAACAGCATAAAAAAAGCTAATGAAGTATGCAAACTTACAGCCATACAAAGCGAATACTCTATGATTTGGAGGGAGCCGGAAAAAGAGATTATACCGTTATTAGAAGAATTAAATATTGGTTTTGTGCCTTTCTCTCCATTAGGTAAAGGTTTTTTAACAGGCAAGCTTAACAGCGAATTTTCAAAGAATGATTTTAGAGGTTCTATACCAAGATTTCAAAAAGAGAACTTTGATAAAAACAAATCATTGATTGATATTTTGGAAGAGATTGCTAAAGCCAAAAATGTTTCAAAGGCTCAAATAGCATTAGCTTGGGTGCTTCATCAAAAACCGTTTATAGTGCCTATATTTGGAGCAAGCAAGATAGAGAGATTAAAAGAGAATGCCTATTGTGTTAATGTGGATTTTAGCAAGGAGGAATTAAATAAGATAAATGAAGCTATTTCACAAATAACGATAGAGGGTGATAGGTATCCGAAGGAGCATATGGAGATAGTAGGGAAATAATTTTATAAGTTTTAGATTTATTTCAAAATAAGTTAATAAATGTTTATATTGTTTTTTGTTTTAATTTAATAATTTATATTAATATAATAATATAATTAGTATTATTTTATTATTTGCACTTTTTGCAACTTTTTGCGGCGGGAAAAAGTTGAATAAAATAAAAACTTACATTATAAAATATAGTTATTTAACTATATACTAAAAATTTTAAGTTTTTTATTTGCGGGGACTAGCTCCCGCACCCCCACTTCTTTTGTTGCCACAAAGAAGCAAAAAGGCTGCATGTTTATTACTAAAATAATTAGTTGTATACTTTTAATATTAAATAATCTTATCAAGCTGTTTTGAAGTAAGTCTATTAAATAAAAAAATAATAGGAGCTTAAAATGAAAATATTGATAGCTTATTATTCGCATTCAGCAAACACTAAAAAACTTGCTGACTCTATAGCAAAAATTATAAAAGAAGAATCACAAAATGTACAAATAGACTTTTTTAATACAGAGCCTGAGAAAGCATATTCGCCAAACTACAGCACAGTATTAAACGAAGCCAAAAGAGATATAAACAGCGGTTATAAACCAAAATTAAAAAGCACCATAAAGAGCATAGACGATTATGATATTATATTTGCAGGAAGCCCTAATTGGTGGAACACAATGGCTCCTCCGTTAAATACGTTTTTGAACAGTTTTGACTTTTCTAATAAAATAATAATGCCTTTCTGTACGCATGGAGGCGGAGGGTGTGGAAGCATTAAAAGAGATATAGAAAAAGAATCCAAGTCTAAACAAGTAGGTAAAATATTAAGCGTATATGGAAGCTCTGCGTCAAGTTCTGAGAGTGAAATAAGAAAATGGATTAAGGATATATTTGTAAAAATAAAATATACCTAAACAATTATAATTTGTTAAAAATTAAAGTTATATTTTATTTTGATAACTGGGGCTTTGCCCCCTGCGAAGCGTGCCCATAGGGTAAGACCCCACTTCTTTTGCGACCGTAGGAAGTGCCCTTGTGACCTGCCACAAAGAAGCAAAAAGGCTATTTTTTAGCTAAAATATATAATTTTATTTTATATTTTGAACATTATTAGTACAGTTTAATACTAATTTTATATTTGCACTTTTTGGTTCTTTGACGAAGTCCACACCGTGTGCGGCGGGAAAAAGAACAAGAAAAAGATTGAAAAAGTTAAAAATTTTTAGTATAACAAAAAGGAAAAATAATATGTACGAATATCAAAAATCACCAGAAAAAACTATATTCATAAAAAACGGAGAAGGCAAAAAGTTTAAAGGAGCTAAAGAATATTTTACAGGCGATGTTGAAGTAGAGATTCTCACAGAGCCTAATGAAGACTCGCATTTTTCTGTAGCCTATGTAACATTTGAAGCAGGTGCAAGAACAGCATGGCATACTCACCCTTGCGGTCAGCATTTAATAGTAGTTGAAGGAATAGGGCTCACACAAGAAGAGGGCGGAGAAGTTTTGGAGTTTCACGAAGGAGAGGCATTATACTGCCCAAAAGATAAAAAGCATTGGCATGGAGCTTCACCAGATTGCAAAATGAAGCATATTGCGATAACAGGCGATAAAGACGGAAATAATGTTACTTGGTTAGAGCATGTTACTGATGAAGAATGTAATGCTTATAAAAAGAATAAATAAATTTAAAGTTTAATGATTATATTTTATCTTAATATCTGGGGCTTTGCCCCACACCCCACTTCTTTTGGTGACCCAAAGAAGCAAAAGGACTGCATTTAATAAAGTATAGCTTTTTGTGTATAAAAATATAAATATTATTTCACATTCATTTATTTTATACATATTACTAATATACAAAGTTAAAACGCTTGCACTTTCGCCATAGGCGTACTTCGTATGGTTCTTTTGACGAAGTCCGCAGAGCGAAGGCGGGAAAAAGAACAATTAAAAATTCAAAATATAATTTTTATAAATTAATATCTTTATAATCTATTTCTTAGCTTACTCAAAAACACTTTTGATGCCTCTGAAAATATCTGGTTTTTCTTCCATATCACCCTCGATTCTATTTCCAATTTCGGCT
>NZ_CAKVGN010000070.1 GCF_934747485.1 uncultured Brachyspira sp.
AAATTATGATACACCTATGCTATACTTTAAGAAATTAAGGAATTCCTAACTGCAATATGTCTGGCTCCTGTGCATCATGAAAAAAGTTTTGTTTAGGAATATGCTTTTTATATATTTTTGAAACAAAGAAGTGCATGTGGTATTAAAAATAAAAGAACTGCATTTTTAACCTAAAAACATAGGATATATTATAGATATTTTATTAATATATAAACTAAAGTGATTGCATTTTTTACAACTTGCTGCAGAAGAAAAAAATCTGAATAAAAAACTTATATGACAAAATATAATTGTTTATATCTATACTAAAAAATTTTAAATTTTTATATTTTAGGGACTTTGTATGCTGCATAGCATGCCATACAGCAGACAAAGTCCTCTATATTAAAAAGAAATTATTTTTTAAGAAAATAAAGTTATTTCACTATAAACTAAAATCAATCCAACTTTCTCATCTGCGGGAATAGAATTGTATCTCTGATGCTTGCTACATTTAAGAAAAGTATAGCCATTCTATCAATACCTATTCCAAGACCGCCTGTAGGAGGAAGCCCGTATTCTAATGCATTGATAAAATCTAAATCCATATCCATAGTTTCATCTTCGCCGCGTGCTTTAGCTTTTAACTGCTCTTCAAAACGCTCTTTTTGGTCTATTGGGTCATTAAGCTCACTAAATCCATTAGACATCTCCATTCCGCCGATAAATAATTCATATCTTTCTGTAATGTCTGGATTGTCAGGGTAAGATTTAGAAAGAGGAGAAACTGCTTTAGGATAATTAATAACAAATGTAGGCTGAATAAGTTTCTCTTCAACTTTCTCTTCAAATACAGCAACCATTACTTCCCATTTAGTAGGTTTAGTTTTTGAAGTATCTATTTCTACTCCTATTGATTTTGCTTTTGATATAGCTTCATCATCACTTTCTATAGCATTAAAATCAAGTCCGGAATGTTCTTTTACTAAATCTACCATAGGCACTCTCGCAAAAGGAGGCTTAAAATTAATCTCATAATCTTTATATTCTGAAGTATATTTTCCATTTAATTTAAAGCATACTTTTGAGAACACCTCTTCCACCAACTCCATAACTTTGTGGAAATTAGCATAGGCCATATAAGCTTCCATCATAGTAAACTCAGGGTTATGTCTTGTAGATATTCCTTCATTGCGGAAATTTCTATTAAGCTCAAATACCTTATCAAAACCTCCAACTATAAGCCTTTTTAAATAAAGTTCAGGTGCTATTCTAAGATAAAGAGTCATATCTAATGTATTATGATGTGTAACAAATGGTTTAGCCTTAGCTCCTCCTATTAAAGGGTGCATCATAGGTGTCTCTACTTCAAGAAAATTGTTTTCTATCATTATTTCTCTTATGGCAGATATCATTTTAGAGCGTTTAATAAATGCTTCTTTAACATCATCATTCATTATTAAATCAACATATCTTTGTCTGTAGCGAAGCTCTGTGTCGGTTAGTCCGTGAAATTTTTCTGGCAAAGGATTAAGAGATTTCGTAAGTAATTTTAACTCGCTTGCATATATTGTAATCTCTCCTGTCTTTGTTTTAAATACAGTTCCTTTTACTCCAACAATATCTCCTATATCTATTAACTTTTTAAATACTGTATTATAAAACTCATCGCCAAGTTTATCTTTTTGTATATAAGCCTGAATAGTGCCTTCGGAATCCTTTATAGTTAAAAAAGAAGATTTCCCCATCACTCTATAAAGCATGATTCTTCCTGCTATAGCAACTTCCGTCTCATTTTTTTCAAGCTCTTCAAATTTTTCTGCTATATCCTTTGATTTATAAGTTACATTATAACTGTTTGGAAATGGGTTAATTCCCATATTTCTTAAAGTGTTTAATTTCTCTTTTCTGTTTTCTTTTTCAGCATTTTTGTCTGATGCAGTGTTTTTTTCGTTCTCTAAATTTTCAGAATTATTTTTGCTTTCTGACATCTAAATATCCCTCTTAAACAATATTTTCTATTTAACAGTTTAATCAACTGAAAAATGATACAATAAATATATATTATAATAAAAAAAAACTCTATAACAAAAAAATGATTATTTAAAAGAAAAATAATGAAATTAATTAATTAACCCGCTAAATCACCATACTCAATATTTTTATCGCCGTCAATGTATACAATCAAAGAATGATGCTTAAAATAATCAGGTTCAAAAAGTATATGCATAGTGGTATCTGGTTTAGATTCATCTTCCTCAAAATCTATAAGTATGCTGTCTAAATACATAGCCTTATAAAAATCTTCTTCTTTTATTGGAATATTGATTATCTCTCCAATAGCATTCTGATAAGAATTATCATCAATTTGCTTGTTTGTAGCAACCCACTCTTCTGCTAAAGTAATGCATTGTTTTGAGACAAGAAAATCAGAAATATCTTTTTTATGTTCATCTATCCATTTTAATATTTCATTAATTTTATCTACATATTTTAACAGCATATTAGATTTATCAGAATCTTCACCAAAATCTATAATCAAACTAATGTTCTCTTCTTCCCACAAATTACAAAAAGCTTCATAAGAAAAATAATCGCTTTCAGAAAAATCTTTTATCTTTAAAGAAGTTATCATTTCAATACAATCCTAAAATATTTGTTAATAAATAGTATAATACATTAAACAATAAAATTCATTATTTTTTTATATTTTTTAATTTTTTATTCATAGCATATATTATAATATCGCAAATCTCATCATAATTAAAACACCCGCTATCTAAAGTAATATTATAATTCATCATATTCCCCCATTCTTCTCCAGTATAATATTTATGATAATTATATCTATAAGAATCCATATTCTTTAACTCTCTCTCTGCATTTTCTATATTCACCCCATATTCTTCATTTATTCTTTTTATTCTATTTTCTATAGAAGAATGTATAAATACATTAAAAGAATTATCAAAGTATTTTAAAATAAAACTAGCACATCTTCCTATTATAACAGCCGATTCTTTATTAGCAATATCTCTTATAACCTTGCTTTGTATTTCAAATATTTTATCGAGTGTAGAGTAAGTTTTATTTTCAGCAAATGGACTTTCAAATTTTCTTTTATTATAAGCTGTAAAAAATATATTATCGTTTATAAAACATTCATCTTTTAATTCTATAACCCCTCTCGCTAATCCTGTTTTATCAACAACTATATCAATCAATTCTTTATCATAAAAATTAACATTAAGTATTTTAGCTAATTTCTCTCCAATTAGCCTTCCGCCGCTTCCATATTGCCTGCTTATAGTTATAATAAAATTATCCATAAAAACATATCAACTTTTATAAAATATCGCTATAAATTATAATATAAATAATATTTAAATCCATACTAACAACTATTCAAATTAATTGTTTTTTATTGCATTAATTAATAATTGAATATAAAATATATTAAGTTTAATTGCATATAATTTTTAGGATTTTTAATGATAAAAAAAATAAAAGAATTTTTCAAAAAAGATAATAGACCATTTGATTATGGTGCTGTAACAGAAGAACATATAAAAAAATATTACTCTCACCCAGAAAAGCATATTTATAGAAGAATGTGGTCATATGCTATGAGACATAAAAAGCTCTTTATTCCATCATTTCTCATAAGCATATTATATACAATAATCAATATACTTCCTCCTTTCTTTGGTCAATTAGCAATATCTATTACAGGAGGAAAACAAGTTGATTTACTCGATAAAATACCATTCGTAAGTGAATTAGCAGATAAATTTGGAAATATAAGCACTAAACAATTAACAGAACAATTTTTAACAGCAGACTCCTTTACCAATCCAATTATAATAGCCCAGTTTGCTTTTATCATAATAATAGGTTTTGTGTATGTATTATTTCGTGTTGGTTTTGATTATTTAAAAACCTTCCTTTTTGCTTTTACTGCCCAAGAAATAGGAAAAGATGTTCGTGCCGATATGCTAAAAGGACTAATGAATACAGATATTGCATATTTCAAGCAGGAAAAAGAGGGAGATATCATAAGCAGGGTATTAAATGAATCTTCAACTATAGAGAATTTTTTATCAGGCACATTGCCAAACATGATAACAGTACCTTTAACTTTAATACTAACATTAACAGTATTGCTTCTGCTAAATGTCAAACTTACTTTAGCATGTTTTATAGCTGCCCCATTAATTGGTTTAGGAATAGATAAAGTTTCTAAATTAATTAAAACAAGAGTAACTGCCCAGCAGAATTTATTAGGAAGCACAACTTCTGTTATACAAGAGGATATAAGAGGAATAGAAGTTATAAAAATATTTTCTAAAGAAGACCAAGAAGTAAAAAGATACAGATCTTTATATTCTGAATTAATCACTTTGATGAGAAAAATAATTTTGCTCACTTCTTTAAATAGACCTATGACTGAGCTTGTAATGATAGCAGCCATGCTTATAATACTTGCATACGGCGGTTTTTTAATTTTTAAAGGAGAGATGCCTTTTGAGTTTTTATGGGGATTTTTACTCTATATGCTTAATATTTCAACTCCTGTAAGAGATTTATCTGGTATATTTATAAACTTACAAATGACAAAAGCTATAGCAGGAAGAGTATTTGAAATTATAGATTTACCTCCTGAAAATGTAGATGACCCTACTAAAAAACAAATGAAGCCTATAGAGCATTCTATAACTTTTGAAAATGTTAATTTTGAATATCCAAAAAGAAGTGACACACAGCCTTTCCATTTAGGACCTATTAGTTTTAATGTAAAAAAAGGAGATGTAGTTGCTTTTGTTGGTAACAGCGGCGGAGGTAAAACTACACTAATAAGCCTTATACCTAAATTATTTACACCTTCTGAAGGCGTTATTAGATTTGATGGTGTAGATATTAATGAACTTAATACAAGAAGCGTAAGAAATCAAATTGGAGTAGTATCGCAAGAAAATATTTTATTTTATGGAACTGTAAGAGAAAATATACTTTATGCAAATCCTGATGCTACTGATGATGATTTATTAAGGGCAGCAAAAATAGCACATGCTGATGAGTTTATATTAAAATTACCAAATGGCTATGATACACATATAGGACCAAGAGGAGTAATGCTTTCCGGTGGGCAGCGTCAGCGTATAGCTTTAGCAAGAGCTGTATTAAAAAAACCTTCTATATTAATACTTGATGAGGCTACAAGTGCATTAGATACAGAAAGTGAAATGTATGTGCAAAAAGCATTAAATGAAATCATTAACCTTCAAACTACATTTGTAATAGCACATAGATTATCTACTATAAAAAATGCGACATATATATGTGTTGTTGAAAACGGACAAATTATAGAATCTGGTACGCATGAAGAGCTTATGAAAAAAGGCGGAAAATATCAGTATTTGTATTCGCTTCAGTTTAGGGATTAAGATTTATGATAAATAAATTAGTAATAGCTACTGCAAATAAGCATAAATTAATTGAGATACAAAATATATTTAAAGGCTCTGCAAAAGAGATATTGCCTATACCTGCTGATATTGGTGAGATAATAGAAGATGGAAATAGCTTTATAGAAAACTCTCTAATAAAAGCAAGAGCTGTATACAATCATACAAAACTGCCGTCTTTGGCTGATGATTCTGGAATTTGTATAAATGCTCTTAATGGCGAGCCCGGAATATATTCTGCAAGATACGGCGGAGAAAATTTAGGCTACAAAGAAAAGATGCAAATGATATTAGATAAATTAAAAAATAAAAATGACAGAACTGCCTATTTTATCACTTCTGCTGTATGTGTATTGGACGACAATTATTATATAGCTTTAGAGGGAAGAGTTAATGGTGTGATAGTTGAAAGCCCAAAAGGGTTTGACGGATTTGGTTATGACCCTATATTTAAGCCTAATGGATATGATGTTACATATGCTGAAATGACTTTAGAGCAAAAAAACTCTATGAGCCATAGGTCTATAGCTATGAATAAAATGAAAGAGATATTATACAACATAAACAATTTCTAATATAAAAAATTCTAAGCATTCAATATTCAGAAAAAACAATATTAAACAAATTGAATTATTTTTATTTTTTATTATAATATACCCTATATAAGCATATTATTTTAAGGAGTTTTTATAATGAAAGCAGAGAAAAGTAATCTTTTTACACCTTTGAAAATAGGTAATATAGAAATAAAAAATAGAGTTGTAATGCCTCCAATGTGTATGTATAGTGCTGAAGACGGATACGTTAATGATTGGCATATACAGCATTATGCTACAAGGGCTATAGGAGGAACAGGTTTAATAATAGTAGAGGCTACTGGAGTTTTGCCTTATGTAAGCAGCATAACTGATAATGATTTAGCTATATGGGACGACAAATACATAGATGGCTTAAACAAATTAGTAAATGCCGTTCATGCTAACGGAGCAAAAATTGGTATACAATTAGGTCATGCCGGAAGAAAATGCGAATCAACAAAAACAGATAAAATATATGCTCCAAGTGCTATAGCATTTAATGAAAAATATAGAACTCCTGTAGAAATGACACAATCAGATATTAATGAAGTAATTGATGCTTTTGCTAATGCTGCTTTAAGAGCTAAAAAGGCAGGATTTGACATTATAGAACTTCATGCTGCTCATGGTTATTTAATATCTACTTTCTTATCACCATTATCAAATAAAAGAACAGATGAATACGGCAAAAACAGAGCTAAGTTTTTAGAGGAAATATTAAGAAAATGCCGCGAAGCCGTAGGAAGCGACTACCCTATACAAATAAGAATATCTTCATACGACTGGAAAGAAGGCGGAAACACTGTAAAAGATTTTGCTGAAATGCTTAAACCTTTAGAAGAAGCTAAATTAATAGATTCTATAGATGTTAGTACAGGAGCAGTTACAGCAGACGGTAAAATTATTCCTTATGAAGGTTATCAAGTACCTTTCTGCAGAGAATTAAAACAGTATATGACAGTGCCTTGTATAGGAGGAGGTCTTATATATGACCCTAAAATGGCTAATATGATGGTGAGAAACTCTGCTGCTGATGCTATATATATAGGCAGAGAATTATTAAGAAATCCTTATTGGGCATTGCAGGCTGCGAGAACTTTAGGCATTGATGTGCCATTCCCTAAACAATATGAACAGGCTAAAAGATAATTAATAATAATAATTTGCAGGCTTTATTATGCATGTGTATAATAAGGCCTTTTTATTTAACAAAGCTTTTCACAAATAATTATTCAAAAATACAGCCTTTTAATTTATATAAAATATGTTATATTATATGCAAGTTTTTTAGCAAGTCTTTTGATAGGAAAGTTTATGGATAATAATAATAATAATAATAATAATAATAATAATCAATACGATGAAAATAAAAAATATTTATTTAAAGTTCTAATTATAGCATTAGCAATTATTTTTATATTATTAATTGGAGCAGGAATACTCGTTGGTACATTCTTATTTATAACGAATAGAGCAAATTTAAACAAAATGGTACAAAATTATGAGATATATGATGAAGCTATATACAATAAAAGGTATGGAGATAGTGTTGTAAAAGAGTTTGTAAATAATTATGGTGCTGATGTTAATGAAACTGATATAGAAAATAGAACTCCTCTCTATCATGCCGTTGAAGCAAACAACATAAAGGCTGTTAAATTCTTAATAGAAAATAAAGCAGATACAGAAATATCAAGCGATGAAGGAATTACTCCTCTGCTCTTAGCAATAAAGAATAATAATAAAAAAATAGCAGAACTTCTTATAAAAGAAGGCAATGCCAATGTGTATGGTTCTTATACTGGAGATGATATAAAGAATTATCCTATGTATTATGCAATATCACAAACAAATAAAAATATGATAAAATTATTATTAGATAATTCATTTGATTTAAAAAGAGAGCCTGCTATTTTAAGTTATGCTATTGAAAACAGCGACAGAAGCATAGTAAAATATTTAGTAGATAATGGTGCGGATATTAATTATCAAAATTCTGATGGAAGCACTGTATTATACAATTCCATAGTATCATTAGATTATGATTTATTTAAATACTTTTTAGATAAAGGTTCAAAAGTAGAAAATAATAGTTTTAATAAGAAATACGGAAATATTATAATGGCTGCTGCAGGCTCTAAGTTTAATAACAGTTCAAGCAAACAGCCTGTAGATTTGGTTCTTCTTCAAAATGGTGCTGCAAATAGTGCCAAGATAATGAATGATATTATAACTAATTTTAATAAAAATGATATTAACAGCTATATAAATGGAATGAATGCTTTAATAATAGCTTCCGGTAATTCATATATAGACACTGTTAGAATACTTTTAGAAAATGGTGCTGATGTTAATTCTTATGACAATGACGGCTGGACTTCTCTTATGTATGCTGCAAATAACGGAGATATAGAATTAGCTAAGCTTTTAATTTCTAATAATGCAAATGTTAATATTCAAAGTTATGATTATAGTACTGCTTTAATGTGTGCTATAAAAAGCCCTATTGTAAAAACAAGAATACCTATGATAGAGTTATTAATAGCAAATAAAGCTGATATTAATATAACAGATGCTAATGGGCTTGGTGCTTTAAATATTGCTATAATGAATAATGATATGGAATTAACAAAGTTCTTCATTACTAATAAAGCTGATTTAAATAAAACAACTATGGAAGATGGAAGCTCTTTAATAGAATATGCTATTAATACTGATAATATAGACTTACTTCAGCTTTTAGTTGAAAATGGAGCTGATATTAACAGAGCAAATGATATATCAAGTTTAACACCTTTAATGAGAGCTTCAAGAACAGGACTTGAAAATATAGTGAGAATATTACTCTCAAGAAATGCAGAATTAAATACTACAGATAAATATGGAAACACCGCTTTGCATATGGCAGCTGAAAACTCTCAATTAAATATTGTAAAACTTTTGCTTAATAAAAAACCAGAACTCAATATACAAAATCAATATGGAGATACTCCTTTGCATAATGCTGTTAGAGCTGGAAGCGTTGATATAGTAAGCGAACTTGTTATAGCTGGTGCTGATATTAATATAGAAAACTATAACAGAAAATTGCCTATAGATATAGCAAGAGATAATAACAGCTTAGCAATATATGAAGTATTAAAGCAAGCTGAAGATAATAAATAACAAAAATATATAGATTGTAAATTTTTTATAATATATTATAATTAACATAATATTTAAGGTAATAATATATATGTCAATTATATTAAAAGTAGAAAATCTCAAGATGTATTATCACACATCTAAAGGCAATATAAAAGCCATTAATGATATTAGTTTTGATATAGAAGAAGGTGAAACTTTAGGCATTGTTGGTGAATCAGGCTGCGGAAAAACTTCTCTTGCCACATCACTTTTAAGAATGCCCTCTCCTCCCGGAAAATATGAAGGCGGAAAAATTATATTAGATAATGAAGATATAATACCGCTTAAAGAAGAATATATAAGAAAAAATATAAGATGGTCAAAAATATCTATGGTTTTTCAGGGAGCTATGAACTCACTCACTCCTGTATATACTATAGGCTATCAAATGCTTGAAACATTAAATAGGCATGTTGATATGAATAAAAATGATGCTTATAAACTCATAAAAGAATATTTAGGATATGTTGGGCTTCATCATAGTGTAATGGATAGATATCCGCATGAGCTTTCTGGAGGAATGAAGCAAAGAGTTGTAATAGCAGCTGCTTTATTTTTAAAACCCAAATTAATAATATTAGATGAACCTACTACGGCATTAGATGTTATAGTGCAGGCTCAAATAATAAACCTTTTAAAAAAACTAAAAAAAGATTTTAATTTATCATTTATATTTATTACTCATGATTTGGCACTGGAAGCAGAGATATCTGATAGAGTTTGTGTAATGTATGGAGGAAAAATAGCAGAGCTTGCCAAAAGTGAAAATATTTATAATAATCCAAAACACCCATATACAAAAAGATTATTAGCCGCTACTCCAAGACTTAAAAAAACAGTTGACAAATTAGAGTTTATAGAAGGCACTCCCCCTGATTTACTTAATCCTCCTAAAGGATGCATGTTTTATGACAGATGCAAAGAGAGAATTGATAAATGCAAAGATGAAGAACCTATATTAAAAAATATAAAAAAATCTCATATATGTGCTTGTCATTTGTTTAATTAGTATCATTATTATGTTTATATTCTTTATATGTTATATATGCACTATTACTATATATAATCTCCATATTGTTAGTTAAATTAAAAGCCTTATTATCATAAATAGATATTATATGATATTTTATAGAAGAATTACTGTCAGCTACAAAATTTTTATCATCTATTTTTAAAAGCAATGAAGGATAATAGCTATTGGTAGAAATATCAAAAGAATTACCATTAGCATCTTCTTTTATTTTATTTATATGAGGAATCATAAAATTCCATCCTAATTTATTTTCATTTCTATACAAATGTTTCATTTCTACATAAACTGCTAATGGATTAAATAATATAAATATCAGAAATGCATTAAATATTTTTTTACCTTCAATTTTTTTTGATAAATATATTATAGGTATAAAAGTCAATGGATATATATTAAGGAAATATCTAGCCCTTGCTGCCCCTAAATTTAATGCCATAAATAAAATTATTGTAATTATAATATAAAGAAAATATATTAATGCACTTTCCTTAAATATAAAATTTTCTTTATCTTCTAATTTCTTTTGAAAAAAATCTTTTATTAGTAAAATAAAAGAAAATAGTCCTATTATTATAGATATAATATAAAAGATAAAACTAAATATAAGACTTATATTCCCATTAAACCAATGTTTAAATATTGCTAATATAGTATTTCCATAATTAGCATTAGGTTCATTAGTAGGAAAGAACAATATAGACCATATTTGAGGAGGTTGTATTATTGGATTAACTTTACCCCTCAAGGAAATTGCATTTATAAAATTTTGAAAGCCATTATTTATCTCAGATATTAAATAAGGCAAATATAATAGAAAAGATATAAATACCCCTATAGATAATGGAATTATATATTTTTTTGTATTTTTCCATCTTATAAGTAAATAAGCTATAATAGTTGGAATTAGATTAAAAAAAGTAGACATATGCCCCATTGCTTCTAAAGCTAATATTGGAAATATTAATATAGCATAAAAATAATTAAACTTTTTTGAGGTTATATATTCTAATATTATTGGAATTGATATAAACGATAAAAGAAATGCTGTATGAGGATTATAAAATTTATTACTTACAGTAAAAAAAGTTATATTAACAAAAATCATAGATGTCATTATTGCTAATATTTTTAATCCAAATTTATTATAAATCCATACTAAAAATATACATGAAAATAATGTCATTGCTATACCATATAATATTCTAGCTAAATCAAGATTTTCACCAGATAAAAAATAGAAAAACATATATTCTAAATAAAAATATCCGCCAGGTATTCGAGCAGTTTCAATATAAATAGATGATGAATTATCATAAGGGCTGCCAATATATGTACCGCCTTCTAATAAAGCACCTGTAACAGGAAATTTGTTATTATCATAGTATTGTCTCATATGATAATAATGTTCTATCATATCAGAGTTTAAGGAATACATATTAGTTAATTGAACTCTTGTAAATATACCAACTACTATTGAAAACAAAATAATTATTATATATATATAATTATATTTTTTCATAAAAATCCATAAAATTAGTATAATATATTATAATATTAATTTATATATAAATCAATGTAAATTTTTAATATATAAAAAATATTATTATAAATCTATGCTTGATTTCTATTCTATAATATATTACTATTATATTAAATAATAAATATTGTTAAGAGATTCTAATGAACACTAATGTAATATTAAAACTTGAAAATCTAAAAAAATATTTTAAGCCTCATAGCAGTGTAATAGAAAGTTTAATAAAAAAAACAAAAGAGATAAAAGCAGTTGACGATGTAAGTTTAGAAATAAAAAGAGGAGAAATACTGGCAATTATAGGAGAATCTGGAAGCGGAAAAACAACAATAGGCAAATTGATAATGAAATTAATAGAGCCTACTTCTGGAAATATTATATTTGAAAACGAAAACATTAATAGTTTTGATAAAGAACAAATAAAAAAATACAGACAAAATGTGCAGATGATATTTCAAGACCCTTATGCCTCAATGAACCCAAGGTTTAAAATAAGAGATGTATTAAAAGAGGCACTTTATATTCATAACATAGAAGGCGATGAAAAAGATTATGATGAAATGGTGATAAAGGCACTTAAAGATGTAAAGATTAATCCTCCTGAAGAGTTTATGGATAGATATCCGCATATGCTTTCCGGAGGACAGCGTCAAAGAATTGCAACAGCACGTGCTTTAATACTTAATCCGAAATTAATTGTTGCTGATGAGCCTGTATCTATGATAGATTTATCTACAAGAGCAGAAATACTTTATATGATGAAAGAAGTGCAGATGCAAAAACAATTAAGTTATATTTATATTACTCACGATTTGTCAACTGCTAAATATTTTGCAGATAGAATAGCAGTAATGTATTTAGGAAGTATTGTAGAGATAGGAGAAGCAAACGAAATAATAGAAAATCCTAAACACCCCTACACAAAAGCATTAATCTCTGCAGTGCCTGATGCTTCTACAGGAAGAGCAAACATTATTAAAGAGCTTCCAATTAAAGGAGAGATACCTAATGCATCAAATATACCAACAGGATGCAGATTTCACCCAAGATGCATATACGCAAAAAACGAATGTCAAAATACAGAAACTATACTGAAAGATGTAAACAGCAGCCATAAATCAGCTTGCATTTTTTTTAATAATATATAACTATACCCCATTCCAAGAAGCAGCATTAGCTTGATAAGCCCACTGATAAGAATCATTAGCCCCTATTAAAACTTTTACTAAACCAGTATTATTATAAAATACATAAAGCCCATTAACTAAATACGGAGCATTATCATCAAAACTATTCATATTAGTAACAACAACCACACTATTAAAATCTGTCTGATAACCAAAATACTGAACTTTCCATCCACTAGAAGCATTAATCATATTACCATTAATTGTAGCAACAGTACCAGCTCCTGTTACATCTATACTATTTCCTGCTATAGTGCCTTTGCCCTCTGGTCTTGGTATCACTGGAACTATAGTACTAATCTTTGTCTCAATATATTTTTCTTCTATAAGTTCATTAGTACCATATGCTGTTACTGTTATATAATACTTTGTACCATTTGCAAAAGTATAATTTGTAATATCTATAATAAAATTAGTACGGGTATGATTGGTGCTTTTTATAGTTGGAAGTGCCTGTGTTGAAGCATCTAATATAGCATCATCTATCTGAATTATATCTTCTGAAGTTTTAGCATATAAATTAAATCCTGCAAAATCTGATGCCAATATTCCTGACCAAAACTCTATACTAACCTTACTATCACCCGG
>NZ_CAKVGN010000071.1 GCF_934747485.1 uncultured Brachyspira sp.
TAATTGTTTATCTTTACTTAATTTACTGCGTTTCATACTTAAATTTTAACAAATTTCAGTTATCTAGGACAGCCCCATATTATATTATTATAATACGATATATTAAGTTAATGTAAGTTATAATTTTATATTTTATAGTTGACAATTTTTATTATTAATAATATAATTGTGTAAGTTATTGGATATAATTGCTTAGCTATAAATATTAAGGAGAGTGCGCTATGAAATTCTATAGAAGTATGCGAGACATTTCTCGCTACCTCATAATCATTTGTCTATTCATATGCTTAGGTTCATTTGCTGTTTATGGACAAAGTTCTAGTATCTATTTAGAAACTAGAGTGCTTTATAACTTTGAAACATTAGATGAATGGCAGCCTATATCAAATGGAAGTCGCTTCATGTTTACAGGCGATAGAACAAATGAAAATGGTGTTGTAATGAAATACCCAAATATGAGATTGTTTGCAACTAAACCTTTTGGTATGGGTAATCAAGGTTACAATTCCACTAATTCATTATCAGTAAGTGTATCATTCTTTAGAAAAGGATACAATTTCTTTGATTTAGTACCAACAGTACAAAAAATTATCCCTGGTAAAGCTCAAACATTTGATGTATGGGTATGGGGTGGAAATTATGATTACACTATGGAAATGTTATTTGAAGATTATCGCGGTTATACTTACACATTGCCTATCGGTTCTTTAAAATATATTGGTTGGAAAAATTTGAGTACAGCTGTGCCTTCTTTTATACCTCAAGAAGAACCTTATGTTCCTAGAGCTAAAGGTTTAAGATTCTTGAATTTCCGTTTCTGGGCTTCACCTGAAGAAAGAGCTGATAACTTCGTTGTATTATTAGACTATTTCCAAACAGTTACAGATACATTTAGAGAAGCTTATGACGGTTCTGATATAGAAACTACTCTTGGTCAGGAAGTAGGTGGAAGTTCTGCAGAACAGTATTCTAACGGCGGTGCAAAAGTTGTGGGCGAAGACGGTGGTACTACTACTACTGGAGATAACAATGCTACTCAACAAGAAGGGCAACAATAAGGTTTAAGAAGGAGAAAAATACAATGAAAAGATTAAGTATTTTGATAACAATGTTGATTTTGACTGTTGCATTCTTGTTATTCGCACAGGATGCAGCACAAGATAATGGTCAGGCAGGAGGAAATAATTTCGTTACTGAATCTTATACTAATTTCTTAATAGATGATTTTGAATTTGCTAATACTTGGCAAGCATCTATGCCTAGAGATTTTGGTGTTATTAGTATAATTCGTCGTGAAGGCGGTCCTGCTGATGTTACTGCTGAAAATGCTGATGCTAATAAATATATTTTAGGTGCTAAAGTAGAGTATTTCAAAACTGGTTATCCTTGGTTTTCTGTTACTCCTCCTAGACCTGTAAAAATCCCTGGTTTCACTAAAGAAATTAGTGTTTGGGTTGCTGGAAGAAATCATAATAATAGAATGAGTTTCTATGTTTATGATATTAATGGTAAACCTCAAAATATTGGTAATGAAGCTCTTAACTTTATGGGTTGGAAAAAAATTACTGTACAAGTACCTGCTAAAGTAGAACAAGAAAACTTTAGAGGTCAGGCTGAACAAGGTATTAGCTTTATGGGTATCAATATTAAAGTTGATCCTAGAGATTCTTATGGTAAATATTATATTTACTTCGATAACTTGGAAGCTAGAACTGATATGTATTTAGAAACTTATAAAGAAGCTGATGATCCAATAGATACTTGGTAATTAGAATTCTTTTAGATATAATAAAAGGTGAGGTATTATTGCTACTTCACCTTTTATTTTTTATATAGAGATTTTGGAGAAATTATGATAAATAAACTTCTGCTTATAGGATTTATATTACTTTGTATTTATGCTATTACTACAAGAATAGTTAATAACAGAAAAGACAAAAACAAAGAAGATGAGCATAATAATAAAGATTAATTATTATTTGCTCTTTTATTAATTTTTATTATTTTTCTTTTTCTTATATTATTTTGCTTATTTTTTTTCTGAGATTCTAAATTAACATCCACTAAACTTTTTTCTTTAGTTTCTTTATATTCTTCTGAACTTTCTATTTTTAATATTACTTCACTAACTTTATTTATTTTCCATATTAAACTATCATCTACTACAGGTATTATTAACTGATTGAGATTTTCTTTATCAAAATAAACCCCAGATCCTTGCAAAGAAGCTAATTTTGATACCTTATTAGTATCTATTTTAGAATATTTATCAAGTTTCAAATATATATTATAATGTCCTTCTATAACTGACAATACTCTAACTCTTTTTAATATTACTTTTAATTTAGCTATGTTAAATATGTCTTCTATTTCTTTAGGCATTTTTCCATATTTATCTATCATATATTCTTTAGCAGTATCAATATCTTCATCACTTTGCGAACGCATTATTAATTTGTATACTGATATTTTTTCTTTAGCATCTGATATATATTCATCTGGTATAAATAAATTATGTTTAAAATCTATAACCGTATCAAAAGTAACTTCTTTTATTTCACCTTTATATTCATTAGTAGCCTCTTCAAGCATTTGAGTATAAAGTTCATAACCAACCTGATAAATCATACCAGATTGTTCTTTACCCAATATATTACCAGCCCCTCTTATTTCTAAATCTCTCATTGCTATCTTAAAACCAGCACCCAAATCTGTGTGTTCTGATATAGCTTGAAGTCTTTTGTAAGCTACTTCCGTTAATGCTAAGTTTTCAGGATAAAACATATAAGCATAGGCTTCTCTATCGCTTCTTCCAACTCTTCCTCTTAATTGATAAAGTTCTGAAAGACCTAATTTATTAGCATTATCTATTAATATGGTGTTGGCATTAGGTATATCTATTCCATTTTCTATTATTGTGGTAGATACTAATATATCATATTTATGATTAATAAAATCAGACATAATTTTTTCTAATTGTATGCCTGTCATTCTTCCATGTGCAACACATATAGAAGCTTTTGGGCATAGTTTTTTTATCATCAAAGCAAATGATTCTATTGTATCTATTCTATTATACAAATAAAATACTTGGCCCTTTCTTTTTAATTCTCTCTCTATTGCAGTTACAACAGTGTTTTCATTAAACTCCATTACATAAGTTTTTACAGGTATTCTGTTTAATGGAGGAGTTTCTATTATGCTTATATCTCTTATGCCGGTTAATGCCATATTCAATGTTCTTGGTATTGGGGTTGCTGATAATGTAAGTACATCAGTTTCAAATCTAAGTTTTTTTAAAGCTTCTTTATGTTTTACACCAAATCTCTGCTCTTCATCTATTACTATTAAGCCTAAATTTTTAAACTTAATATCATCAGATAAAAGCATATGTGTACCTATAATGATATCGCAGGAACCATTTGCTATCATTTCTTTGTTTTTTTTGGCTTGTCTTGAAGAGATAAATCTATTTAATACTTCTATACGTACAGGAAAATCTTCAAATCTTTTTTTGGCATTATTATAGTGCTGCTGAGAGAGTATTGTAGTAGGGCAGAGTATTGCACATTGTTTACCCGCCATAACAGCTTTAAATATAGCCCTAAAAGCAATTTCAGTCTTTCCAAACCCCACATCTCCGCAAACAAGCCTATCCATCATCTTGTCGCTTTCCATATCTGATTTTATATCATTAATAGCCCTTAATTGATCAACTGTCTCTTCATAGTTAAAAGAAGCCTCAAAGTCATCTTGCCACTGAGTATCTGGTCCGTAAATATTACCATGAACATTAGAGCGTATTGCATATATTTTTATAAGTTCTCTTGCTGTAGCTAAAGCATCTTCTCTTGCCTTGCTTTTTATTTTATCCCAAGCACTTCCGCCTAATGCAGTTAATTTTGGCTCTTCTCCGCTTCCGGATATATATTTCTGCACAAAGTTCATCTGCTCTACCGGTATATAGAGTTTATCTCCTTTGGCATACTCTAACGTTAAATAGTCTTTTTCTTTTCCATTTGATAGTTTGCGTGTTAAGCCTAAATATTTACCTATACCATAGTTTACATGAACAGCATAATCTCCTATATTTAAATCAACAAATGTTTCTATTATATTTTTATTTACTTTCGGTATCTTTTTTACCCTTTTTCTTTTTCTTCCAAATACTTCCCAGTCTGCTATAAATATTGTTTTTATATCATCTTTAATAAATCCTGATGCAGATTGAGTTGTTATTATATAAAAATCATTTTCATTATTAGAGAAATCAAGCTTTTCTTCATTATCTATTATATTGTTTTCTTCTATTATTTTATTTTCTTCATTAGTGCTTTCTTCTGATGCAATTAATTTTGGCTCTAAATTATCCATTATTTTATAGAATCTTTTTGCCTGGTCATAATGGCTTGTAGAGAGTATAATAAAATAATCTTTCTTTCTATAATCTTTGATATAATCCAAAAACTCTGTTAGCTTTGATTTAAAAGAAACTCCTTCATCAAAACTAAATTTATGAAGATTATTATCAACCACAAAAGGAGATAAATTAATTGCATTTTTTGTAATATCTTCAAAATAATTTATATCTATATAAAGTGAGTTTATATTATCATAAAGAGATTTAAATATATTATCTATGTCATTAAAATTTTCTTCTGTAGTTGATAAAACATTTATTAGCTTATTTTTTAATTTTAAAGCATCATCTGTAAATATGATATTTTTACAAGCATAATCAAATATAGTTTCTAAATCGTTATTAAATACTCCAAGTAAATTTTCATTTCCTGCAAAATATTTGCTTTTTTGTATATTGTCTTTTAATTCATTATCAATATCTTTGTTTAGAACCTCTTCTATAATTGAATCTTTATAAATAGCCTCTCTCACAGGATATATTATAATCTCTTCAATATTTTTATATGACTTTCCATCTTCTATATTAAAAAATCTTATACTCTCAACTTCATCATCAAACAACTCTATTCTAATAGGATTATTATAAAGAATGGAATATATATCTATTATACTTCCCCTCACAGCACAAGTTCCAACCTCAGAAACTTCTCTCTCTATCACATATCCTAAATCATATAAATTAAGCCTTAAAGAATCAATATTTAATTTGTCATTAACTTTTATATTAATTGTATTATTTTTTAATGTTTCTTTGTTTGGCAGTTTTCTTGCGATGGATTTTATTGTCGTTATTAAAATAAATTTATCTTCATTAATTAATTTATATAAAATGCTTAATCTGTCTTGCACTATATCTGTAATAGGAGACATTTTTGTAAAAGGCACACTGTCATAATCTGGAAAATAATAATTCTCAACATTATAAAAGTTTAAAGCCTGACTTAAGAGCATAGCTTCATTTTCATCTTCTTTTATAATCATTAAACTTTTATTTTTATCTTTAAAAAGAGCGGCAAAAAAAAGAGAATCTGCTCCTCCTTTTATGCCTGATATGTTTTTTACAGTATTTAAATCAAAAGACTTGTATTCTTCACTATTTTTTAATTTTTCTATTAAGAGATTTGATATTTCACTATTTTCCATAAACCTAAAAACTACAGTAAATTATTATATTGATAACATTTTACTAAAAATTTTGAATTCTGTCAAAAATTAGTTTTGTATTTTTTAATATTTATTTTTATCATTCATAAACATAATGTTCATTACATAAATTATAATACATACAATCTCTGCATTGGTTTTCACCCGCTATAAAAATTAACTCTCCATCTGCTATATGTCTTAATACCTTATCAAAATAATTATGAAGTATATTCTCTCCATTATATCCTAATATAGTAAGTATTGTTTCTTTATCATCAAATTTTATATAATGCTTTTCTTTATTTACTATGTTTTTTTCTTTGTAAATGCTAAAACCTAATTCGCATTTTTCTAATTGTTTAAATATATCAATATTTTTATCTTGCTTAATTATATATTCTTCTATAGCATATTTTAAGTACAACAAAGGCTGCAAATAATTATTGATTATATCATCATAATTATCATATTTTTTTATTTCTTTGATATTATAATCGCTTCCCTTATAATCTATAATTCTTATTCCATTTATTGTTTTATCATCTCTATAACTTAAATCTATTCTATCTATTCTTCCTTTAATTTTTACATTAAATCCATTATGAGAATAAACATTAATACCCATGAAAGGTTGTTCAAATGCAAATGGTATAAATCCATATTCTTCAATATTTTCTATTTCATTTGATATAAAATGATTCATTATATTAGTTATTTCATATACCATTATTTTTTTGTCTATGTCATCAGTAATTTTATTGCTATTTATTATCGTGTTTTCTATAACTTCTTTTGCTATATTGCTGTAATTATCAAACTCTGAAGTTTTTAGTTTTAAATTATTATATTTATTTTTTATTTTTAAATAAAAGTTATTAAATATTTCATGGTAAATGCTTCCTCTAAGTATTTTATCTATACTAACAGGAGTTGATGATACTGCTTCTATTTTACATTCATCATTATATAAAACCTTAGCAGGGCATTGCATTATATTAAGCAAGTAACTTACACTAATACACTCATCACTAAATAATTTATCTTGTATTATTTTTATTGCGTTATTATTAGCATCATCATAGGTATTTTTATTAATTTTATCATAAACGCTTTTTGTAATTTCTTTTATATTAATTGGAAGGCTATTATTTAAATGTTTATTTTCTAAATTGCAATTTTCTCCTTTAAAAAATAAACTCATAACAGCTTCTTTTGCAGTATGAATATTATCTTCTTCTGCTATGTAGTTTTTTCTATATATAAAAGAGTTAATATCATTAAAATCTTTTATTCCAATTTCTGATGCTATATCTTCTAAATAATAAAATGGTATATCTAAATTGCCTTCATCATCTTTAAACCTAAAAGAAAAATAAACATTGCTGTTATCTTCTAATGAGGAGAGTATATTTAAAAATAAATTATAATACATATCAGATAATAAGCTTTGAGTATTAAATACATGCCTTTTATATTTATTATTAATTTCTTCTCTAATTTTATTGCTCATAAAAAATGTATTTGTCTTTCTCATTAAAAAATCATTATTCATGCCCAATATAAATAAATTTTTTGATTTTATTCCTCTTGCATCATAGAGATTGCTTAATGTTATAGCATCATATTTACTTTTATCTGTTTTTATATAAGTATCTTCTATTAATGTGCTTAGTGCTGAATAGAAATCATAATAATCTATTTTTTCTTCATTTTCAATTGACTGAAGTTTTAGTATTAGTTCTATAAATAAGCTTAATGTATTTTGATGAATGTTAATAATATTATCATCTTTGTAAATTAACTTATTATCAAATATTAAGTCCACTTTTAAAAATTTTAATATTTCTATATATATTATTGCTATATTTTTATAAGTATTTGCATATATTAATTTTTTTAACAGTTCTATGAAATCTAATATAAATTCATTATCTTTTATTTTCTTTATAAAATCATCTAATTGCATAATGCTTACTATTTCTTTATCAGCATATAAAATGTTTCTTATGTTGCAATTATTTATCTCTTCATTTTTATTTATAAATGGAGAGGATAGTATTTTAATCATGTTTTCTACATCAATTTTTATATCATCTTTTTTATCAAGCACAGTAAATACAGACATAAGTACAGGTATAAGAGGCATTTTCCATATAAAATTTCCTCTTCTCTCATTAAAACGAATATTGCATTCTTTTAATCTGTTTACTACAATATCATGATATTTATCAGCATCAGAGTAAATTATACTAATATCATCTAAAGAGATTTTTGATTCTATTAGTTTTACTATTTCATCTAATACAGTATTAACTTCTTGTTTTATTCCGAATGCTGTTATTAATTTTGTATTATTTATATTTTTTTTGTTTATTAATGATTTTGCAAAATTTGATATATTATAAGAAATGATATTATAATCATTAAAATATGGCTTAAAGTTTTTTATGCATTCTTCTGCTATGAATATATTTATTTTTATATTATATGAGTTTTGTATTGCATTCAAAAATATATTATATAAATTTGGAAGGCTTTCAAAGTTGTATACATTTATTTCATCATAATTAATTTTTATTTGTTTATTTTTTACTCCTTTAATAAAGTTTTCAAATGCATCAAATTCATCAATTGCATTAATTGATGCATTTTTAAGTTTATATATTTCTATTATTTTATTTATATCTTTTAAGTGTTCATCATTAAAAATTATTTTTTCGTTATTGCATATTAATTTTGCAAAACTAATCTCTTCCAAAAAAGAGTATAAACTTGAAGCTAATTGATAGGTTATAACTTGTTTAGATAGTATTGAGTTTTTATTTTTTTGTACAAACTCATTTATAGCAGAATGCATATTTACTATTGCAATTGCTTTTTCTAACATACAAACATTATTTTCTAATGTGTATTTTTTTAAAAAGTTATCTATATTATTTTTATAAAATTCATATATTGTTTTGTAATTTGTGATGTCAAGGCTATAATACTCACCATTTTCTTTTATAATATAATTATCTCTTGCTTTAGAGTTTGGAAACAAAAATAATTTATTCATAGTATTCCATAATTTTTATTTATTTTTTTATAATAAACTAAAATAGCATTTAATCAATAGTGCTTTTTTATTGTAGTTGTATGGTATAATTTTTTATGGATATGTAAAGTTTTTATGAATTATTTGACATTATATATTTTATTGCTATAATAAAAACATTATGAAAGTGATTAAATTGTTAAGAAGAATAGATAAAAAAGGTCAAGTAAGCATAAAAGACTATAAAGCTGAATATGTTGAAAACAAAAAAGATAAATTAAGATTTGATAAGATGCTTCATAAAGCAAGTTCTATGGGGCTTATCATAAAGAAAGGTGATGTATTAAAACTTACAAAAGAAGGAAAATACTATTTAGATTCAAGTAGTAATGAAAGAGATACAAAACAGAGTTCAAAAAAACAAGAGTTAAAAAAAGGCTATCCAAAAAAAACATCTAAAAAAGAAAACGGCACTAAAACTAATGTTATAGAAAAGCCGGATATAAAAGTTGAAATAAACAATGCTAAAAAAGATGCAGAGATTGTAGCTAATGCTTATAATGTGCCTACAGAGTTTCCAAAGAAATGTCTTGAAGAGGCAAAGATTCTTCCAGACAGTATGGAAAATGTTGGGCTTGAGTTTGACAGAATAGATTTAAGAGATATAAGAACTGTAACAATAGATGGGGCAGATTCTAAGGATTTTGATGATGCTATAAGTGTAGATAAATTAAATGACGGGTATAAAATAGGCGTGCATATTGCAGATGTAAGTTTTTTTGTAGCTGAAGGGTCTGCATTAGACAGAGAGGCAAGGAAAAGAGGAAATAGCGTTTATTTAATTGATACAGTGTATCCAATGTTTCCGCATGAGCTTTCAAATGGAATATGTTCTTTAAATGAAGGTGTGAGCAGATTCACAATGACAGTGTTTATTAGAATAGACAATAAAGGAAATATAAAAGAAAGCACTTTTCATAAAAGCGTTATAAAGTCAAGCAGAAGATTAACTTACGATTATGCACAAGATGTTTTGGACGGTATAGAACAAGATGAAAATTGGTTATTAGAACTTTTAAAAAATGCTGATGACATAAAAAAAATACTTCTTCAAAAAAGAATAGATAATGGAAGTATAGAGTTTAATCTCAATGAAACACAAATAATATTAGATAAAGGCGGAAATCCGAAAGACTTTTTTATAGGCGAGAGAAAAGAGACTCATAAGATAATAGAAGAGTTTATGCTTCTTGCAAATTGCGAGGTTGCTAAGAGATTAAAAAATATAAAGGGTGCTATTTATAGAGTGCATGACAGTCCGGATTCTGAAAAGTTAGACACATTTAGAAGAATAGCATTTAACAGAGGATACAGACTTACAAGCGACAATGAAGGCAATTTGGATTTTCATTCGTTTATAGAATCTATTATTGGAAAGCCCGATGAAAAACTACTGCTCACTTTACTCTTACGCTCTATGAAGCAGGCTATATATGATGTTAATAATATAGGGCATTTTGGGCTTGGTTTTGAATATTATACTCACTTCACTTCGCCAATAAGAAGATATACAGATTTACTCACTCATAGACTTTTAAAACTATCATTAGAAGGTGCTCAAAACATGAAACCTTCTATGCAAAAGATGTTTGATAATTGTGCTAAATGGTGTTCTAAAACAGAGAGAGTTGCTGTGGAATGCGAGAGAAGTTTGTATAAAGTAAAAGCTGCAAGATTTATGAAAGAGAAAGTGGGCAAAGAATATAACGGCATTATAAGCGGCATCACTAAATTTGGCATATTTGTTGAAATAGAAGATAGAGGAATAGAGGGCTTAATAAGATATGCAGATTTGAGGCATCATTATCATTATGATGAAAATGAGCAGACAGCATACAGCAATGAAGAAGCTAAATGGTATACTCTTGGAGATAAAATAAGAATAGTTGTTCATAGGGTTAATATAGAAGAGCTGTTTATAGATTTTTTGCCTGCAAGTGAATTTGACAATGCATTAGATGACAGAGATATAATAGACAGCAGAGATTTTTTAAAGAAGAAAGGTAAAAATAAAAAAGAAATATACTCAAGAAAATCTAAACCATTAAAAAACAAAAGCAGAAAAGAAAAAAAGAAATCTAAAAAGAAAAGATAACACTTGATTGCTATTTATAATTATTGACAATGAATTGAGAATGAATATTTTTCAATATACAATCAAATTGGTTTTAAGGCATGGGGGTATATATGAAAAAAGTATTTATTATATTATTATTGTTTAATATTCTTTTGTATTCTAAAACTTTAGATGAATCGTTATTTTCTGCTGTAGAAGATAATAATATAAAAAAAGTTAAATCATATTTAGAGCAAGGTGCAAACTGTAATGCATTAGATTCTTATAATAGAACGGCTTTAATAAATGCTTCTGTATGCGGATATGATGATATAGCAAAACTGCTAATAGAAGAAGGTACTGATGTGAATATTCAAGATAAAGCAGGTGCTACAGCATTAATGTATACTGTTAGAAATACAAATTATGAAATGGTTGAATTTTTATTAAAAAATGGTGCTGATGTAAACATTAGAGATATAACAGGAGAAACTGCATTATATTATAGTATTGAGCATAATAGTTTCGGACAAGAAAATGAAACAGAAAATGCTATAAAAATACTTAATTTATTAATAAAATACGGTGCTGATGTAAATACTAAAAACGATGAAGGAACATCTCTTCTTGATGTATCCTATAGAAGTTCAAAATCTGAAAATAAAGAAATGTTTAAAATATTAGTTGAAAATGGTTTTGATTTAGAATCAAGAATAAATGATGATGATTCTGATTATACTCCTTTAATGATTGCTGTTTATAAAGAAGACTATGATATGGTTAAATATTTGCTTGATAAAGGTGCCAATCCTAATGCAGTAAATAATGAAAATAAAACTGCTTTAATGATTGCTAATGATGAAGGAAATAATAATATTGCAAAATTAATTATAGAACAAGGTGCCAATATAAACACACAAGATGAAGATGGCTGTACAGCATTAATGACAGCTGCTCTAATAGGAGACTATGAAATGGTTAAATTTTTATTAGAAAATGGTGCTGATATAAATACTAAAGACAATGATGGAAACACTGTATTGTATTATAATATTTACTATGATCATTATGGAAAAGAAGAAATGCTAGAAAATGCTAAAAAAATATTTAATTTATTAATAAAATACGGTGCTGATGTAAATACTAAAGACAATGATGGAGCATCACTTCTTGACATATCTTATAGACCTTCAACAGCATTGGTACAAAATAGAGAAATGTTTAAAGTATTAGTAGAAAATGGTTTTGACTTAGAATCAAGAATAAAGGGTGGGAATGATTATCCTACTGATTATGATTATACTCCTTTAATGATAGCAGCTTTAAAAAATGACTATGATATGGTTAAATTTTTAGTTGAAAAAGGTGCTGATGTAAATGCCAAAACACATTTTGAATATAGCTCAGTAGAAACTCCCCTATTACTATCATTAGATTATGAACATATTGACTCTAGATATGATGAAAATTCATCTGTTGCAGAATTTTTAATAAATAACGGTGCTGATATAAATGTAAAAAATAATCATGGAGAGACACCTTTAATGTATGCTTCCAAACTTCATAATATAAAAGTGGTAGAACTTCTAATACAAAAAAATGCTGATATAAATGCTTTCAATAATTATGGAAATACAGCCTTAATGTATGGTGTAAATAATTTAGAAACAGTAAAATTATTAGTGGAAAATGGTGCAGATGTAAACTTTTATAAAGGAGGAAGTACTGCTTTAATATCAGCATGTGAGTATAGTCCTGAAAGAAATATAGATGTAATAAAATATTTAGTTTCAAAAAATGCCAATATAAATGCCCAAGATAATGAAGGAGACACAGCTTTAAATAAAACTCTTGATACTTTAGATGAAGGCAGTATTGATATATTAGACTTTGAAATAGCTAATTTTTTAATAGAGCAAGGTGCTGATGTAAACATAAAGAATAAACGAGAATATACTCCTTTAATATATCTTGGTATGGGTGAAGGTAATTTTAATAATAAAAGTTTTCAGGAATATCGTATAAAATTAGCTGAAGTTTTATTAGAAAAAGGTGCAGATATTAATGCAAAAGATTATAATGGATACACTTCTTTAATTTGGGCTTGTTCATCATCAGGATCAAGGTTTGCTGAACCATTTGTTAAATTTTTAGTAGAAAAAGGAGCTGATGTAAATATTAAAAATAACTATGGAGATACTGCTTTAGATATAGCAGAGCATCTTAAACTTAGAAAACTTGTAAGTATTTTAAAAAAAGCTCAAAGAACTCAAAGAAAATAGAAAGATAATAAGGAGTTTTTTATGTCAGATTTAGTAAAAGAAAAACCAGTAATTGAAGAAGTACAGAGAAGATATAGTAACTTTATCAAAGATAGATTAATGATGAACGAGTATGATAAGAGAGAAGCGTATTTATATGGCAATCAAATAATGCTTGAAGAAGAGAGAAGATTAGAAATTAAATAGGGCATAGAGCAAGGCAAAAAGGACAAAGCTATATCTATAGAAAGAAATTTAAAAAAATCTGCTATAGATATAAAAGTTATTAGTGAAAACACAGGCTTGAGCATAGAAGAAATAAAAACTTGTAAACGCTATAAGAAATATTTTGCTTTATGAACAATTTTTTGTAACAATAAGTAAAAAATCTCGGGGCTGTCCTAGATAACTAAAAAAGCTCCTTTTTTGCTAAATTATATATAATTTCCAATTGTTTTTCAACTTTAGG
>NZ_CAKVGN010000072.1 GCF_934747485.1 uncultured Brachyspira sp.
TTATGATACACCTATGCTATACTTTAAGAAATTAAGGAATTCCTAACTGCAATATGTCTGGCTCCTGTGCATAATACTATAACAATTATTCTACTTTTTCAAAATTGCTCTTAGGCTCGCCACATAATGGACATTTCCAATCATTAGGAAGCTCTTCAAATGGAACACTTCCCTTATATTCAAATCCGCAAGTTTTACATCTATAAATTGCTTTAGGTTTTTCTGTTTCTTCTTTTTTTTCTGTTTTATTTTCGTATGCATTAGCAGTAGAAGCATTAGGAGGAGTTTTTCCTTTTATTACTGTATGATAATAAGAATAAGTCATAGAGTTAGTATTATTATCAAATATATCAGCATCTACCAACTCGCCTATAAACAAAGTATGAGTAAATACATCAAAACTGTTTACCACTTTACATACAAAATAAGCATTAGCGTCTTTTATAACAGGAAGACCTTCTTTCATTTCATAATTAACATTTTCAAATTTATTAGCGTCTTTTGAACTTCTAAAACCAAAACCTCCTATTAGAGCAGGGTCGCTTTTTTCTGAAAGAACTGATAATGCAAATTTACCGCTTTTTTTGATGCATTCATTTGTATAATTGTTTTTATTTACGCTAATCATAATTGTAGTTGGAGTTGATGTTATCTGTGTAGAGGTGTTTATAGTACAGCCCACTGGCTTATCACCGTCCATTGTAGTTAAAATATACATTCCATAAGATAATTTTGTTAATGCAAATGTATTCATAGTTTTCACTCCTTATTAGTAATAATTGTTAATTATAGTAAAAAATTTTAAGTTTGTCAAAATTGTTTTTAAATTTTAATTTAAACTATTTGTGTTTTTGATTAAACGATTTGAATGATAAAAGCTTTTACGAAGTATATAGAAAAAAAATTCAATAACACATTTATAAAAATATAGAAATTAAAAAAATATGGTTGTTTAAGCAATCCTAAATATCATCATTTTTATATAATTTATATCTGTTTTCTCTGTACCTAATAGAAACATTTTGCTTAAATATTGTAAATCTTATATAATTATATTTATATTTTATTATAGAATAATATTCTTTAATTGTATTAGATTCTATTAAACATATAAACTCTTTAGAAAAGCATTCATAATCATCTTTATTAACATTGACAATTATTTTTTTTAATATATTTTTCATCATATCAAAAACTTTTCTTTCATCATCTTTATTAAAGTTTTTTGTTCTAAAAGCCAAGAAAGCCTCTTGTTCTACAAACTTGGCAAAAGATAATGATTTAGTTTGCCAAAAATTATTTTTTGTATAAAACTCATCTAAAATATTAAACCATTCTCTTATAGCATTTAATAATATTTTTGGTTCTTTTACTGCCTTCGATGAATCTTGACCTTCTCTTTTAATATAGTGATAATGAGTATCATATTCATAGCTTATATTTTTTGTATACATTAAAAGTTCATGAGAAAATATACCGTCTTCACCGGGCTGAATATTTATAGGATATCTTAAATGTTTATTTTCTTTTAAAATACTTGATTTTACAAACATAGAACAAGTAGGAAGTGCTGAATGGTATTTTTTTGTAGCTCTCTTATCAAGCCCCCAAAAATTGCTTAATATAACTAAATCACTATTGTTTTTTTGGGAATTATTATAAAACACTTCCAAAAAATCTTTATCTATATAATCATCACTGTCTAAACAAAATAAATATTCACCTGTTGATTTTTCTATACCATCATTTCTTGCAGCAGAAACTCCAGCATTTTCTTTATTTATTATTATAATTCTTTTGTCTATTTTTGCATATTCTTCAAGTATAGAAAGTGAATTATCCTTAGAGCCGTCATTTATACATATTATTTCTAAATCTTTATATGTTTGACCTATTACACTATTCAAACAATCTCTTAAATATTTTTCTACATTGTATACTGGTATAATTACACTAATCATAAAAATATATTATCAAAATAATTGGAAAAATCAAGGATAAATAAATTATTATTTTTTTAATATAGATAGTTATCTTTTATTTTTAGAAAAATAACTGCTGCATATAATTTAAATTATAATAGTATATTTATATCATATGCATTTATATATTATGTGTAATTTGACAAAATAAATTTTTTATTATAGTATCTTTTAAAAACTCTATATTAAACAGAGGTTATAAAAAATGTCTGGCAAAGTATATATTGTTGGAGGCGGCTGCGGTTCTTATGAGCTTTTAACATTAAAAGCAAAAGAAGTTTTATCTATATGCGATTGTGTTATATATGATAGGCTTGTTGACAATAGCATACTTCAATTTTGTAATGAAAAAGCAGAGTTAGTATATTTAGGAAAGGAGCATGGAAATCCTGAACTTCAAAATACTATACATAAAACAATTCTCAAATATGCTCTACAAAATAAAACAGTTGTAAGATTAAAAGGAGGAGACCCTTTAGTATTTGGAAGAGGCGGAGAAGAATTAGATTTTTTATATGATAACAACATTAAATTTGAAATAGTGCCGGGTATAAGTTCATCAATAGCTTCATGCGAATATGCAGGCATTCCTTTAACCTACAGAAACATATCAAGAAGTTTTCATGTATTTACAGCACATGCAATGGGAGAATATAATCATTTAGATTTTACTATAATATCAAAATTAGAAGGTACTTTAGTATTTTTGATGGGAATAGCAAATCTTGAAAAGATAGTTAATGGCCTTATAGAAAATGGCAAATCAAAATCTTCTAAAGCTTCAATAGTAGAAAATGCATGCCGTCCGAACCAAAGAGTGATAGTTGGAACTTTAGAAAATATTGTGAGTATATCCAAAGAAAAAAATATAAAATCCCCAGCTGCTATTATCGTTGGAGATGTTGTTCAATTTCAAAATAAATTCTCTTGGTATGATAAAATGCCTTTAAGCGGTAAGTCTGTTTTAATAACAAGAGATAAAAAAAGAGCTAATATTTTATATAACAGATTAATAAGTTTAGGGGCACAATGTTATTCACTGCCTATGATTGATATAGAATATAATAATAAAGAGCTTATTAACTTAAATAAATACAAAGCTATATTATTATGTTCATCAAATGGAGCTAATGCTTTCATTGAAAAGATAGATGATTTGAGAGTATTGAATAATATAAAAATAGGCGTTGTAGGAAAAGCTACATTAAATGCTTTAGAAAGATATAAAATTAAAGCAGATTTTCACCCTAATCAATTTTTAGTTAATGAATTAATAAAAGAGTCTGTAAATCATACAAATGAAAATGATGATATATTAATCATTACATCAAATATATCTCCTATAAATAAAGATGAAATAAGCAAAAAATATAATAGGAACTTCATAAAATTAGAATTATATAATACTAAAAAAATAAAGTATGAAGAAAAAGTGATGATAGAAAATATTAATATGATAGATTATATAATATTTTTTAGCCCGTCTACAGTCGAATCATTTTTAGAATCAATTAATTATAATATATCTTTAATTAAAAATAAAAAAATAGTTTCAATAGGACCTGTAACAAGCAAAAAAATAAGAGATAATAATTTGAGTGTATATTTAGAAGCTGAAGAATTTTATACTGAAGGTGTAATTAAATCTTTATTGGAAGATAAATAATTTTTAGGAGATTAATAAAAAACATGTTTAAAAGAACTAGAAGAACAAGAAATAATGCTATTATAAGAGATATGATATCTGATGTAAGTTTAACTATGAATGATTTTTTATATCCAATATTTATAGAGGAAGGAAATAATATAAAAAAAGAAATAGAGGCTATGCCTAATCAATTTAGATTTTCTATAGATAAATTAAAAGAAGAATTAGATGAAATAGTAGAATTGGGTATAAGAGGCATATTATTATTTGGAATACCTAAAAATAAAGATGAAATAGGAAGCTCTTCTTTTGATGAAAATGGAATAATACAAAATGCTGTAAAATATATAAAATCGAATTTTCCTAATCTTTTAGTTGTAACAGATGTATGCATGTGCGAATATACTTCACATGGTCATTGCGGAATATTATGCGGAAGTAATGTTGATAATGATTCTACACTTGAATATATAGCGAAAATAGCATTATCTCATGTTAAAGCTGGAAGCGATATAGTGGCTCCTTCAGATTGTATGGACGGTCATGTTTATGCTATTAGAAATATTTTAGATAAAAACGGCTATTATAATACTCCTATAATGTCTTATAGTGTGAAATATGCTTCTTGTTATTATTCACCTTTTAGAATGGCTGCTGATTCTGCTCCAAGTTTCGGAGATAGAAAAAGTTATCAAATGGATTTTAGAAACAGCAAAGAATATATAAAAAAGATAGAAAATGATATAGAAGAAGGGGCAGATATTTTTATAATAAAACCTGCTTTGTCTTATTTAGATGTTATAAAAGATGTATCAAATAATTTCAATATTCCAATAGCAGCATATAATGTAAGCGGAGAATATTCTATGATGAAAGCTGCATCAAAACTTGGATTTATAGATGAGAAAAAAGCTGTTTTAGAAAATATGTATGCATTAAAAAGAGCGGGAGCTAACATAATCATAACTTATCATGCCAAAGATTTAAGTAAATATTTAAAAGAAATTTGATATTATGTTTTTTCCAGTATTTTTAAATGTAAAAAATAAAGAGTGCCTCATCATAGGCGGAGGAAATGTTGCTTTAAGAAAAATTAACAAACTTATAAAATATGAATGCAAAAATATTACAGTTATTTCTGATAAAATAATAGACGATATAAAAAAATTGGCAGATGACAAAAAAATAAAAATCATAAATAATAAATTTGAAATAGAAAGAGAAACATTAAAAAAATATTTTTTAGTTATTGCCGCTACTGATGATGAAAAAATAAATAATGAAATATCAAATTTATGCATTAAAGAAAATATATTGGTTAATAATGTTTCTTCCAAAGAGAATATGAATATACGTTTTTGCACAAGTATAGAAAATGAAGAATATTCTATAGCAATATCAGCAGACGGCAACCCTAAAAAAGCTTTAGAATTAAAAGAAAAAATAAAAAAATATTTAGATAAAAGCATATAATAAATTTATTGTAATTTGTGATTTAAATCACGGCATTTATAAGCATACATGATATTCTATAATAAAGGGTTATATAGGTATATTGTATGCATAAATTATTGGTTGATGAAGTTTATAATATTATATTTAATAATAATATATCATTACAAAGCGAAGTTATTAATATAAAAGATGCATATAAAAGAGTGCTTAAAAAAGAGCTTTATTACAAAATAGATGACCCTCCTTTTGATAAATCTGCTATGGACGGATACGGATATTTTAATAATGGCAATAAAAAATTTTTGCTGCTAAAAGAAAGTATCATAGCAGGCGATTTAAACAAAAATATAAACATTCCTGAAAATTGCTGTATAAAAATAATGACAGGTGCGGCGGTTCCAAAAAATATAAATAAAATATCTAAATTTGAAGCTACTGAAATTATCAATGATGAAAATAAATATGTTTATATAAAAGAAACTGAAAGGTCTGATAATATCATATATAAAGGAAGCGGATATAAAAAAGGCGATTTATTATTAGATAAAAAAATATTAGCAGCTGAAGATATATCAAAATTAGCATCTAATGGATACTCAGAAATTGAAGTAGTAAAAAATCCTAAAATTGCTTTTATAAGTACAGGGAATGAACTTACAGATATTACAAAAGAACTTGAAGAAGGAAAAATATACGATTCAAACAGCTTTTTAATAAAAAATAAATTAAAAGCAATGAACATGGAATGCCAATTCTATGGAATAGTAAAAGATGATTATAATGCTCTTTATGATATTGTATCTAAAGCATTAGAAAAAAATGATATTATAATAGTTAGCGGCGGAATATCATTTGGAGACATGGACTTTACAAAAGAAGTTTTTAATGCACTTAATATAAAAGAACTTTGTCATGGTGTAAAAATAAAACCGGGAAAGCCATTCTATTTTGGCAAAAAAGAAAATAAAGCAATATTCGGACTTCCGGGCAATCCTTTTGCTGTGTTAGTTGCTTTTGAAAATTTTGTTAAGCCTTATATATATAATTGTATGGGATGTAAATATAATAATCAATTTTTTAAACTCCCTTTGCTTGAGGAATACAAAAGAAAAAAAAGCGATACTGAAGAATATTTGCCTGCTGAGTTTATTTTTAATGAAAATGCAACATTTGTTAAACTCATTGATTATAAAGGCTCTTTCTATTTGCCTTCGGGTATAAAAGCACTTGTTAAAATAGATGTTGGTATTAATGAAATAAAAGCTTTAGAAAATGTTAGTATAAAGTTTATATAAAAAATAATTAAATGAAGGAGTATAAAAAAATATGAATACTATGCAAACAACATGTAATTACTGCTCATTAGCATGCAATTTTGATGTTACATCAGACGGTAAAACAATCACGAAGGTTATACCATCTAAAAATTATCCTGTTAATAAAGGATTCTCTTGCATTAAAGGACTTAATTTAAATAAGCAAGGTCTTATGAATAGCCCTGATTCTAAGCCAAGAATTAAAGACAAACAGGGTAATGTTAAGCATGTTTCTTGGGAAGAGGCTTTTAATTATACTGCTTCCAAATTAAAAGAAATAAAAGAAAAGTACGGCCCTCAGGCTATAGCAGGAATAAGCACAGGTCAATTAGAAACAGAGGGTATGGCTATATTCGGGCATGTTGTTAGAAATTTTTTGGGCGGAAATTTAGATGGAAACACTAGGCTATGCATGGCTACTTCTGTTGTTGCTCATAAACAGAGTTTTGGTTTTGATGCTCCTCCATATACTTTAAATGACTTTGAATTATCAGACACTATATTTTTAATTGGTGCTAACCCTATAGTGGCTCACCCTATTATATGGGACAGAATAAGATTAAATAAGATTCCTAATAAAAAAGTTATAGTAATAGACCCTCGAAAATCAGAAACTGCTAAAGAATCAGATTATTGGTACGGATTAAAAAGCAAAACAGATATTTATTTATTCTATACTTTGGCTAATGTTTTAATTGAAAAAGATTGGATTAATAAAGAATATATAGAAAATTATACAGAAAACTTTGATGCTTATAAAGAGCATGTTAAAAACTTCCCATTAAGCAAAGCAAAAGAAAATACAGGTTTATCAGAAGAACAAATTATGGAAATGGCTACTATGATACATGAAGGAAAAAATGTATCATTCTGGTGGACTATGGGAGTTAATCAAGGTTATCAGGCTGTACGTACTGCACAGTCAATAATTAACTTGGCACTTATGACAGGAAATATAGGAAGACCCGGAACAGGTGCTAATTCTATAACAGGTCAATGCAACGCTATGGGCTCAAGAGCCTTTAGTAATACTGCAGGATTATATGGAGGCGGAGATTTCGATAACCCTAAAAGAAGAGAGGCTGTATCAAAAGCATTAGGCATAGATGAGAAATGGCTTCCGAATACTCCTACTATTACATACAATGCTATAATAGAAAAAGCTATTGCAGGAGAGATAAAAGCTCTTTGGATATGCTGTACTAATCCTAGACATTCTTGGACTAACAACGAAACATTTAAAAAGGCTATTGAAAACTTAGAGTTATTTATAGTACAAGATATTTATGATGATACAGACAGCTCTAAGCTTTGCGATGTTTATTTCCCTGTTACTTCCGGACTTTATAAAGAAGGCGTTATAATTAATACAGAAAGAAGATTATCAAAATTACGCCCTGTACTTACAGAAAAAAATGGTAAATTAACAGACTATGAAGTATTTTATAAAATGGGTGAAGCTTTAGGAATGGGCGATTTATTAAAAGGCTGGGAAACTCCTAAAGATGCTTTTGAATTAATGAAAAAATGCAGTAAAGGTATGCCTTGTGATATTACAGGTGTTGACTATGATGCTTTAAATGATTCAGCTGGAATACAATGGCCTTACCCAGAAGGAAGTGCCCCTCTCACTGATAATGAAAGAAGACTTTTTGAAAATAATCAATATTATACTCCAAATAAAAAAGCTAAGTTTATGTTTGAAATGCCTATAGAAAACCCTGTTCAATGCAGCGAAAAATATCCTTATATATTAAATACAGGAAGAGGTACAGTTGGTCAATGGCATACTCAAACAAGAACAAGAGAATTAGATGTTGTTAATGATGTGGCTGTAAAGAATGCTTATATTTATATAAGTGAGGCTATGGCAAAAAATAAAGGAATCAATAATTTTGATACTGTTGAAGTAGAATCTATAAATGGTCAGACAAGAAAATTTATTGCTTTTATCACCGATTCTCTTTCTGATAATCAATTATATGCTCCTATACACTATATAGAAACCAATGCCTTAACCCCTAGCGTATATGATACATATTCTAAAGAGCCTTCATATAAATCAACACCTGTTAATATAAAAAAGGCTATATAAAAATAAAAAAGGAGTAAATATGAAACCTATAAAAAGAATAGCAATAGATAGAAATAAATGCATAGGCTGTTTAACTTGTGTAAGTGCATGCATAGTTGCACATGACGGAGAAGAACCAAGAAACAGAGTTGTTATAAGCAGCAATTATAAAAACTCCCCCATATTTTGCCGCAACTGCGATTTGCCTGAATGCGTATATACATGCATGTCTGGAGCCATGAAAAAAGACCCAAAAACAGGATATGTCACTTATGATAAAGAACAATGTGCAAGCTGTTATATGTGCATAATGGCTTGTCCTTATGGAGTATTAAAAGAAGACAGCTTAACAAAAAAACAAATATTAAAATGCGATATGTGCGAGCATTATGAAGAAGGCTCTCAATGCGTAAAAAAATGTCCTATGAAAGCTATTACTTTAGAGGAGGTAAAATAATATGAAATATCTTGTATTAGGTGCTTCTGCTTCAGGATTAAATGGGGCGAGAGAACTTAGAATGTTGGATAAAGATGCTGACATTACTTTAGTATCTATAGATGATAAAATATATTCAAGATGCATGCTTCATTACTATATAAGTGGTAAGAGAACTGAAGAGTCTCTTAATTTTATGCCTGAAGATTTCTTTAATAAGTATAATGTAAAATGGATTAATAACACTAAAGCTATATCTGTAGACACAGACAAAAAAACTGTAAAGCTTTCAAACGGAAATGAAGAGAGTTATGATAAACTTCTTTTAGCTACAGGAGGTTCAAGTGCTATACCGCCTATTGAAAATTTAAGAGAGGCTAATAATGTTGTGGGGGTTAGAACTCTTGATGATTGTAAAAAAATAATGGAATTAGCTAAAAAATATAAAAATGCTGTAGTTATTGGTGCTGGGCTTATTGGTGTTGATGTGGTAAGCGGGCTTTTGCCTTATAAATTAGAAAAGCTTTCTGTTATTGATATTGCTCCTTTTATTATAAGCAAGCAATTAGATGAGTATTCTGCTAATGTTTATCAGGATAAATTAAAAGAAAATAATGTTTCTCAGTATTATAGTGTTAAAGTAAAAAGAATAGATATTGACAGTAATAAAAATCCTAAATTTGTTGAGCTTGAAGACGGCAGAAAGATTGATGCTGATTTTATAGTTGTTGCTATGGGAGTTAAACCTAATACTGATTATTTAAAAGACAGCAAAATAGAATTAAATAAAATGGGCGGAGTTGTTATAGATAAATTCGGCAAAACAAATATTAATGATATATATGCTGCCGGAGATATTACTGCAACTACTGCTATATGGTCTGCTGCTGTTAAACAGGCAATAATAGCTGCTAATAATATGACAGGAAACAATATTGATATAGATACTTTGTTTAATTTTAAGTCCACAATGAATTTCTTTAATATTCCTTCAATGTCTATAGGAAATGTTATAGCTCCTGATGATTCTTATTCTGTAGAGATATTTGATGATAAAAAAGGAAATTACAGAAAGATAGTTCATAAAAACGGTAAAATATATGGTGCTTTGCTTCAGGGTGATTTGCGTTATGCTGGAATACTTACTCAGTTAATAAAAGAGAATATTGATGTAAGCAAAGTAAAAAAACCATTGTTTAATATAGATTATTCAGACTTTTTTAATATAGATGAAAACTTTAAATTTGCTTTTTAATAAAAATATACCTGCTGTTGTTTTATGCGGAGGAAGCAGCAAAAGATTTGATTTTAAAGATAAAGCTTTACTTAAGTATGATAACAACAGCACGTTTTTAGAACATATTATTTCAGAATGTAGTGAAGAATTATATTTATCTGTAAATAATTCTGATAAATATAATTCTTTAATTTCTGATTATAAAGAAAAACATAATAAAAAAATACATACAATAGAAGATATTAATAAAAATATAGGTGCTTTAGGAGGCATTCATAGTGCATTTGTTAATATTAATTCTAATTATATACAATTTTTAAGCTGTGATACCCCTAATATTAGCAGATATTTTCTTTACTATATGCAAAGTACGGCAGATGAACATCATGATGCTTTTATACCTGTTTATAATGACAAGGCTTATTTTTTATGCGGTATATATTCTAAAAATATAATTAACGCTGTAAATGAAAACATAGAAAATAAAGAGTATAGAATAAAAAAATTAATAGAAAAAATCAAAGTTAAATATATAGATTTGAAATATACAATTTTTAAATTATATAATATAAATACTTTAGATGATTATTTATTGTTTCAAAAAACTATGCCTCAATACTTTGCAGTTTGCGGTAAAAGAAACTCCGGAAAAACAACTCTAATATGCAAATTAATAGAAGAGTTTGTCAATATGGGTAAAACTGTTGCTGTAATAAAACATACATCTCATGACCATTCATTTGATACAGATGGAAAAGATACATATAATTTTAAAAATCATGGAGCTTCTGCTACTTTAATATATTCCCCATTAAAATATATGCTTGTAAAAGATTATACAAAAAACGAAGATGAAAAAGAGGATTTAATAAAGTTTATAAAAAGCTTAAATGAATATGACATAATTATATTAGAAGGTTTTAAACATCTTGATAATATACCAAAAATAGAAGTCTTTAGAACAGATGTAACTGATAAGCCTTTGTGCAAAGGTTCTTCTTTAAAAGCTTTAGTTACAAATGACATTAATTATAAAAGCGAAGTTCCTGTTTTTGATATTAATAACCCTTCTTCAATAATAAATTTTATAACACAAAATCTTATAATAATATAATAATAAAAGGAGTTTTAAGTATGACTAAATTAAAAGGATTGCCTATTGGTTTTGTTGGCACATGCGTAGGATTAGCCACATTATCTAACGTTTATAATCTATTAGGTTATAGTTGGGTGAGACATTTATGCATGTGTTTAGCAGGATTAGCAGCTGTATTAGGTATATTAAAAGTTATATTCTTTTTTCCTAAAGTTCAGGAAGAATATAAAAGCGGAGTTTTGGCAGCCATGTATACCACAATAACAATGAACACTATGCTATTTGGTACTTATATTGCTGGATATAATGCTGCTTTAGGAAAAGCTATATTTTTAACAGGTGTATTTGTTCATATGGCTATGATATTATGCTACACTATATATCACATAATTATGAATTTTAAAGTAGATTTTTTACTTCCTTCATATTTCGTAACTTATAACGGACTTTTAGTTTCTACAGTTGCAGGAATAAATATGCTTCCTCCTAAACTTGCAATGGGAATAACTTTTTATGGAATAGGTGTTTATGTTCTCATATTAATATTTTTAATACCAAGAATCATTACAAAACCTATACCTGCTAACTTTGTTCAAACAAAAACTGTATTATTAGCACCTTGTTCTTTATGTCTTGTAAGCTATTTAAACTTTAATAATGTATAAAGTTTAAAAATGTATTTTAATCCTACTGTAGCACTAATATTATATATTTGTGTTTTATTAACATTTATATATATATTGTTTAATATATTTAAGTTTTTTGAAAACGGATTTACTCCGTTATTTGGAGCTTTAACATTCCCTATGGCTATAGGTACTTTGGCAGGATACAGAGCAGGAGCATTTTTCACTTCTATTGAGGCTTATAAATATTTAGGAGTATTAGCAACAAATGTTACAGGTTTTCAATTATTAATATCTTCTACTTTTATGTGTTTAGTATTTTTTAATTTTGTAAAAATGTATTTAACCTCTAATAAAGAATAAATTAAAACAAAAAATAGGTTATCTATAAAAAGATAGCCTATTTTTTATATATTCATTTTCTTACTAATTCTTTTATAAAGTTCTAAAGCCAAATTATTTTTATCTTCTAATTCATTAAGAGAAATTTTATCTCTATAATTTTTATCATTATAAAAGAAATTTCCATGAAGTATAATATTATTATCATCAACTTCTGTATAGCACCCCACCGGGGAATTACATCCGCTGTCAAAAAGACATGCAAACTCTCTTTCAATATCAACTAATATCCTCACATTTTTATCTTCTATCAATTTCAATATTTCTATCATCTCATAATCATTTTCTCTGCACTGCACACATAATGCCCCCTGCCCCGGTGCAGGAAGAATATCATCTATAGAAAAATATTCTGTTATCATACTCTCAAGATTTAATCTCTTCATAGCAGCAGCAGCCAATATTAAAGCATCATAATCTTCTGTTTCAAGTTTTTTTAACCTTGTATTAATATTTCCTCGTATAGGTTTTACAATTAAATCATCTCTAAGCATCATAACAGAACTTGAACGCCTTAAAGATGTAGTTCCTATTACAGAGCCTTTTTTCAAATCATTAAATTTAATATTATTTTTAGAAATTAAAACATCTCTTGCATCATCTCTTTCTGGCACAGAAGCATATACTAATCCTTTTGTATTTATTATAGGCATATCCTTCATAGAATGCACAGCAAAGTCAATTTTTTTATCTAATAAAAACTCTTCTATTTCTTTTGTAAAAGCACCCTTTAAAGATTTCTCTGTGCTATTTGGATTTTCTATTAAATGCTTATCGCCGCTTGTTGTTATCTCTTTGATTTCTATATCTGCTTTTTTTAATTTATCTATCTTTTTTAATTTTTCTATTACTATGTTTGTTTGAACCAATGCTAATTTGCTATTTCTGCTTCCTACAATAATCTTTTTTCTCATCATAAAAACATTATTCCATTTTATAAAAAATTTAAAAATAATTTTAGCAAGTTATTATTTTTTTATCAATACTTATTGACTTTTTTTCATGTTTAGGAGCCATACATATTGCACGTTTTTTAGTTTAAAAAAAGCAGGTATTCCTTATAATTTAATTAACT
>NZ_CAKVGN010000073.1 GCF_934747485.1 uncultured Brachyspira sp.
TATGATACACCTATGCTATACTTTAAGAAATTAAGGAATTCCTAACTGCAATATGTCTGGCTCCTGTGCACAAATTTTAATAAAAAACATTCTAAAACGCATCTTATAAAATATTTCTTTTTTTAGTATTTGTTTTAATAAAAATTGACAAGCAAAAAAATAAAACTATACTATATATATAAGAAAAAATTTATTTTTTAAAATCTAAGTAAAAAAATCTATCAAAAAAAAATAACAATAGTAGGAGATTATCATGGCAACAAAAAAGATGGTTTACTTCTTTGGTAATGGTAAATCTGAAGGGGCTAAAGAGACAAAAGCATTATTAGGCGGTAAAGGTTTAGGTCTTGCCCAAATGACAGAAAGTAAAGTGCCTGTTCCAGCAGGGTTTACAATTACAACAGAAGTTTGTGATTACTATTCAAAAAACAAATCATACCCTAAGGGACTAGAAAAGATAGTTGATGAAAACATCAAAAAGCTAGAAAAGGCTATGGGAATGGAGTTTGGTAATGCAGACAAGCCTCTTCTTGTATCTGTACGTTCTGGTGCTGCTATATCTATGCCTGGTATGATGGATACAATACTTAATCTTGGTATTAACGAAAATGTAGTTAATGGAATTATTAAAAAAACTAATAATCCTAGATTTGCTTGGGACGCTTATAGAAGATTTATTCAAATGTTCGGCGATGTAGCTATGGGTGTTGATCATGACAAATTTGAAGAGATACTTGATGAAAGAAAAAAAGCTATCGCACCAAAAATTGGTAAAGCTGAAAAAGAAGTTAAAGATACTGATTTAGATGTAGAAGAATTAAAAATTGTAGTAGAAAAATATAAAGCTATGTATAAACAAGAAATGGGCGAAGCTTTCCCTGATGACCCTAAAGTACAATTATGGCATGCTATTAATGCTGTATTTAGGAGCTGGAACAACCCAAGGGCTGAAGCTTATAGAAAATTAAATGATATAAGAAATCTTTTAGGTACAGCTGTTAACGTTCAAGCTATGGTATTTGGTAATATGGGAGATACTTCTGCTACTGGTGTATGTTTCTCTCGCAACCCTTCTACTGGTGAAAACAAATTCTACGGAGAGTTTTTAATTAATGCACAAGGTGAAGATGTTGTTGCTGGTATTAGAACTCCTCAAGAAATTACATTAGAAGGAAGTAAAGAATGGGCTAAAAATAATAACATAAGCGAAGAAGACAGAAAAGCTAAATTTCCTTCACTTGAAGAGGTTATGCCTGATGTTTATAAACAATTAGTAAGCTATAAAAATCAATTAGAAAAATATTACAGCGATATGCAGGATATGGAGTTTACAATACAAGAAGGCAAACTTTATATGCTTCAAACTCGTAATGGTAAGAGAACTGCTGCTGCTGCTGTAAGGATTGCTGTTGAACTTGCTGAGGCTAAAATAATTTCCAAAGAAGAGGCTTTAATGAGAGTTAATCCTGCTGATTTGGACCAATTGCTTCACCCTATGTTTGACCCTAATGCCAAAAAGACTGCTAAAGTTCTTGCTAAGGGGTTAAATGCTTCTCCGGGTGCTGCTGTTGGTAAGGCTGTATTTGCTGCTGAGAGAGCTGAGGCTATGAAAGAGGCTGGCGAATCTGTTATACTTGTTCGTATAGAGACTAGCCCTGAAGATATTAAAGGTATGAATGCTGCTGAAGGTATATTAACTGCAAGGGGAGGAGCTACTTCACATGCTGCTGTTGTTGCACGCGGTATGGGTAAATGCTGTGTTGCAGGCTGCAGTGCTTTAGATATTGACTATAATCAAAAAATAATGAAAGTTAATGACACTATAGTTCATGAAGGTGATTATATTTCTATAGATGGTTCCACTGGTGAGGTAATGCTTGGACAGGTTACTACTAAAGAGGCTGATATGTCTGAAGACTTTAGAAAACTTATGCAGTGGGCTGATGAGATTAGAATAAAAAATAAATTTGAAGTTCATACTAATGCTGACACTCCTAATGATGCACAAATTGCTAGGAAATTCGGTGCTGAAGGTATTGGTTTGTGCCGTACTGAACACATGTTCTTCAATGCTGACAGAATCAAGAGCGTGAGACAGCTTATACTTGTTGCTGAAGAAGTGAAACAATTAAGAGAAAAATTAGAAGAAGCTAAAAAGGTAGGTAAAGCTGATTTAGTTGAAGAATTAGAAAGACTTTATAAAGAGCCAAGAAAACTTTATGATGATGCTTTAGATAGTTTATTCCCTATGCAAATGGAAGACTTTGTGGGAATATTTACTGCTATGAACGGATATCCTGTAACTGTAAGACTTCTTGACCCGCCTTTGCATGAGTTTATTCCTCATGAAGATTCTCAATTACAAGAGCTTGCTAATGAAATGAATGTTTCTTTTGAAAAGTTAAGAACTATTAGAGATTCTCTACATGAGTTTAACCCAATGCTCGGACACAGAGGCTGCCGTCTTGGTATCACTTACCCAGAAATCTACGATATGCAGGCAAGAGCTATTATTGAAGCTGCTGTTAAAGTTAAGAAAAACGGTGTAGATGTTCACCCTGAAATAATGATTCCTCTTGTTGGTACTCTAAAAGAGCTTAAAATGATAAAAGAGAGAATTATCAAAATAGCTGATGAAGTATTTGCTAAAGTTGGAGATAAAGTTTCTTATAAAGTTGGTACTATGATAGAAGTTCCAAGAGCAGCTTTGGTTGCTGACAAAATTGCTACAGAAGCAGAGTTCTTCTCATTCGGTACTAATGACTTAACTCAAATGGGAGGCGGTTTCTCAAGAGATGATGCTGGTAAATTCTTAAAAGATTATGTTGATAAAGAAATATACGAAAAAGACCCATTCCAATCATTAGACCAAGAGGGTATTGGAGAATTATTAAAAATTGCCGTTACTAAAGGAAGAGCTACTAACAAAAAACTTACTGTTGGTATATGCGGTGAGCATGGAGGTGACCCTGCTACTGTTATGTTCTGTTATGATATAGGGCTTAACTATGTAAGCTGTTCTCCTTATAGAGTGCCTATTGCTAGACTTGCTGCTGCTCAAGGTATAATTAATGCTTCTGCCAAAAACAAAAAAACAAGTGTCAAAAAAGAAGTAAAAAAAGTAGCTAAAGCTGTAAAAAAAGAAGTAAAGAAAGAGGTTAAAAAAGATGCTAAAAAAGTAGCTTCTACAGTAAAAAAAGCTTCAAAAGATGTAAAAAAAGCAACTAAAGAAATAAAGAAAGTTGCTAAGGCTGTAAAAAATACTGTTAAAAAAGAAGTAAAAAAAGCAGTATCAAAAAAAACAAACTCTAAAAAATAATCTTTTATCTTTATAATTTGTAGCCTGTGTGCATATGAGCATGCAGGCTTTTTTATTGTATACTAAAAAGTTTATCAATTTTTATTATTGTTCTTTTTCCCGCAGCTCGCACCCATACCTAAAGGTACTCCTTTCAGTCGCAGGCACTTCCTTCGGTCGCCCTGAAGGACTCCTTTCAGTCGCGGTACGTACTTCATCAAAAGAACAAAAAAGTGCAAATACTATAGCTTTGTATATTTTTGAATATGTATAAACTATATTGTAATACCAACATTTTAAGCTAAAAAATGAAGTCTTTTTGGTTCTTTGTGCCAACAAAAGAACTGGGGGTGCGGGGGCTAGCCCCCGAAAGAAGTAAAAATATAAAAACTTAATTAAACTTAAAAATTTTATTTACAAACGAAAAATATAAAATATAATAAAATAATGAAATATATATCAAATCTCCACACACATACCACCTACTGCGATGGTAAAAACTCTATAGAAGAAAATATATTATACGCAATAGAAAAAAACTTTATAAGATTGGGCTTCTCTGGGCATTCTTATTTGCCGTTTGACAGTTCATCTATGTCTAAAGAAAATACAATTAAATATTTTGAAGATATAAAAAAATTTAAAGAAATATATAAAGATAAAATTCAAATATATTCAGGAATAGAAGCAGACTACTATTCAAACTTAAATAAAAATACATATAAAGAAATGATGTTAGATTATAGAATAGGCTCTGTACATTTTATAAAAGATGATAGCAATAATTATTTTTCTATAGATGCATCAAAACAAAACTTTGAAAACACATTAAAACATTTTGGCAGTATTAAAGAAGTGGTATTGAGATATTATAACAATCTAATAGATATGATAAATACTCAAAAACCAGATATTATAGGACATTTGGATTTAATTAGAAAATACAATTTTAATAAAGAATATTTTACAGAAGAAGAAGATTGGTATATAAAAAAGCTTAATGAAGTATTAGAAGTGATAGAGAAATCAAACTCTATAGTAGAAATGAACACAAGAAAAATGAATAAAGATAATTTAAACGCTCACTATCCAAATACTGATACTATAAAAAAATTATTAAAATTAAATATACCTGTTACAATAAACACAGATGCCCATTCTGCAAACACTATAGATTATTTTTATTATGAAGCTGCAGAAAAATTAAAAAGCTTAGGATATAATAAAATAAAAATGCTTATAGATAACTCATTTAAAGATATAACTCTAAACTAATCAAACGTATTTTTCCATTTGGTTATAAATAATTTCTGCTAAACCAAATGTTTTAGTTTTAGAGAACTCTTTAGCATATTCATCATATAGCATATCTTCAAATATCTCTTCTGCCATACCGCCGTCTACAAGTCCGCTTTTATTAACTGTCTTTCTCATCTCTTTAAGCATTTGATTAATCATTAAAGATTCAAAATCTTCAGAAACTTCTCTCAAGCGTTTTTTTTGAAACTCTTTATTAGCATTTTCAGAAGTATTTTCTACACTAAACTTTGTACCATAATTTTGATACTCTTTTTTAGTGTTGTTAAGTTTATTTAAATTAGCAGTTCCAATACTCAAATTATATTTATCAGTAATATTCATATATTTACACCTCTATAAAAAAGCATACACCATTATTACTATCGGAAAATATATAAATCCTATTAATATAATTTTTTATTACCAAGTAACAATATATTCAGTATAAATATAACCATTACTAATAGATTTAGAAATTTCTACTTTAGCTGAATTAGGATATCTATATCTAAATATATTATTAATTAACTCATCAAAATATATTTCCATCATATGATCATAATTAGGGAAATAGTATAGATGATAAATAAGTTTTCGCTTTTCAGATTTTACAACTTCTATATTAATATTTTTAAATCTTTTATTGCTGAATTTAATAAGTAAATCAGCTAAATTACGTCCTCTATAAAATTTTATTTTTAATTTATTTAAAACACTGCATTTTCTAAAACCATATTTAGCAACATCTCTTATACAATCTGTATTTCCATCATAAAATTCATTCATAATTATATTAATAGGCATGAAAAATGAACTAGATAATATAAATTTCTTTTTAAACTTCACTTTCTTTACATCGCTATATATAATTTTAGCATCCTCAGGCATTTTAGCAATTAAAGCAATAGTTTTTTCTTTACCAAAAGTCTCTATCATAAACTTATAAAATCTCTTTACTAATGCATATTTAGCGTAAGCCCTTTCACCATCATTAATACTCTTAATCTTTCCAGCAATAACTTCTTCAAAATCCTTAACAACATATGAAGACATCTCTTTATCTAATGTATCAATAGAATCTCCGGAAATATTAGAAAGAACTTCTATCTCTTTAATCAAATTAAATACATCATTAATACGTTCACTCATATCATGTGTTTTGCTTACTATATCATCTGTATTTTTAGATACCAATTTCATAGTTTCATCATTTTTCTTAGAGAAATCTGATAAATTAACCAAATCATCTTTTGCAACAGATATTCGGCTATGCAAAGAAGTATATTGTTCTTTAATATCTTTAATAGCATTAGTAAGACGCTCTATAGAAATATTCATATCTTTTGTACTTATATATTTATCATCTACAACTTTTTTCACTTTAGTCATAGTATCTACAAAATTATTTACTTTAGATATCATATTTTCTATAACATTCATTCTCTCAGACATCTTCTCTATCATTAAGTTCATCTCTTTTTCTATCTCTCTAAGTATCCTATGAGCCTTCTCAGATTGAACATTTGTAGTAGTAGCCAATTTTCTTATCTCTTCAGCAACAACAGCAAAACCCTTACCTTGTTCGCCCGCATGTGCCGCCTCTATTGCTGCATTCATCGCAAGCATATTAGTTTGCTGAGAAATATCTATTGTGGAATTGACAAACTCTGATATACCTCTAATAGAAGAAACAAGATTTCTCGTAATGCTTTCTGTTTTTAATATCTTATCTTTGCTGTCATTTGATAATGATAACATTACCTCAGACTCATCTTTAGCCTTACCAACAGAATCTGACACCTCTTCCATATCTTTTTGTATTGATAATGTTAAAGAATTAATTTGATTTAAGCTTGTTGCCTGTTCATCAATCTTTATTTGAAGGTCATTAGTCATCTGGTCTATAGAAATAAGTTCAGAAAGGTTTGAAGCTATTATCTTATAAATTTCTAAATTACTGCTTTCAACAGCTTTAAACTCAGTTTGCTGAGAAGATATATTATTTACAATTAAGTTTACAGATTCAGTCATAGAACCTGCTACATTAGAAATATCAGAAGTTTTATTTTTTAATGATGTAATTTGTGTCTTAAATACTGATAAAGTCTTTGATACAGTAGAGAATACATGCTGAACCATATCAAAAAATATTATTATCCAATTGCTCAAATATCCCAAAGAATCTTTTGAGTTTATTTTGGTAATGTTAATAAACATATTATTATTAAATACACCCTCTTCAAGTTCATGCGATATTTTATCTAAAGGTTTTAATGATATTGGTATAGTAATACTTAATATAACAATTATTACAATAATAGCAAATATCAAAATAACAAATATAGTATTATTAGTTTGGTCTAAAACACTTGAGAAATATGAGCTAGGCACAAACATAAATAAATTATATAAGCCGCTGCTAAACTGCCTAACAAATATATGATAAGGCACATCATCTATCATTACATTATTTTTTATAATTGTATTTGTAGATATATCTAAATTATTTATAGCGGCATTAAACCACTTAAAATCATTTACATTGCTTAATATATATTTAGGATTATCATGATAGACTATTTTATTATTTCTTGTGTCATATATTATTGTATTAAAAGGTCCTGTTTTTACTATATTAGTTAATACTTCATGTGCTATATCCAATGAAACATCAGATAAAGAAACACCTATTAACTTAGTATTATCTGTTGAATATATAGGAGAAGAAAATGACACTATTTTTTGAGGCTTATCTAAATTTTTTAAGTATGGAGAAGAATAATAAACATTTTGAGGTCTTTTAGCTTCTCTATTCCAATTATTAGGAATTGCTAAAGAATAAAACTCTTCATTTACATAATTATCCATAATAGTTCCAAATTGCGGCTCCATAGTGCCGGCATCAGGAACATCGTATAAATATAAAGAATATAAATTTCTTAAATTAGCATTTTCTGATATAATATTAGGTTCAAAATATATACCATTTGCTATAACATGATGTAAATTAAGCTGTGATTTATGAAATCTGTAAATTATATCTCTAAGGCTGCTTTGAGGATTTTCCACATTACCAATATCATATAATTCATAAGATACAGTAGCTATATCTGATAATGAAACCGTGCCGACAGAAGTAGTAGCATATATATTATTAAATGTTGATACTATATCATAGAAATAATTTTGCGTAACTGTCATGGCATTATCATATAATGCTTTTCTATTTGTTGTGCTATTAATGAAAATAGTAGGAGATAAAGACAATGCAACTACTAAAATAACAGAAAAAAGTACCTTATTTTTTAAACTCATATATAGAAACCTTATTTTTTTTTACTTACAAAATTATTACTTAAATTGTCGGATATTGCAAGTATATTTTTGATAGCCTTAAATATTTATTTTTTATTAATATAAATATACAATAATTTATAAAAACTTCTATTTTTTTATTATTTTCTTTTTAAATAAATTGAAAATAGAAATAAAGTCTTCATTCTTCAAAACAACATTAACTATGCTGTAAATTATAACACCTATAAATATAACAACGAATACTTTTATTATAAAAATTATTCTTGTGCTACTATCTCTCAAAATATAAAATCTAAGAGAATAAACTGCCATAGCCATAATAATGCTTGAAAATAAAGTTTTAACAGTATTAATTTTGCCGCTATTAAGCGAGAAAGACATATTCATTTTTTTCATAAGAAGTATGTATAATATAATAAAAGAAACAATGTTTGCTGCTACGCTTGAAATGGAGATTCCTATAATATCAAAATGGAATATATAAACACATAAATAATTGCTGACAGCATTAATAATAAAAGCAAAAAAAGCTATATATACAGGAGTTTTCATATCTTTCATAGCATAAAAAGATTGAACAACAATCCTATAGCTTGCCACAAAAAAAAGCGAAACAGATAAATATCTTAAAGCATTAGATACAAGCAAAGTAGATTTTTCTGAAAAAGCTCCATACTGAAAAATCATAGCAACAATTTCTTTACCGAGTATCATAAATCCAAAAGTAGCAGGTATAGTTATTAATGCCACCAATCTCAAAGAATAAGAAAGCGTATCTTTTGCCTCATCATATTTTTCATTAACTATTAACTTGCTTAAAGTAGGAAGCATAACAGTAGCTATACTAACAGCAAAAACTCCCAAAACAAACTCATGTATCCTATTAGCAAAAGTAACAGCTGACACCCTGCCCTCTCCAATAGCACCAGCAAAAGCAGTAGATACAAGCAAATTAATCTGATAAATACTCGCCCCAAATATACCCGGAGCAAATAGTTTAATCATCTTTATAACATAACTATCTCTAAAATTAAAATTAGGCAAAAAATTAAACCCAAGCTTCTTTACAAAAGGAATCTGATAAGCAAATTGCACCATTCCTCCAATAAGCACCGCCAAAGCAAAAACATAAGACATATTATCAAAAACATTCGGAAGCAAAAAATAAAATATTAATGCCAAAGATATAATAACAATATTAAGAAGTATAGGACTTGCAGCAGATATAGAATAATATCCTCTCACATTCAATACACCCTGCATCAAAGCGGCAAGTGAAATAAACAAAAGATAAGGAAACATTATTCTCGATAAATCAACAGCCAAACTATAAGCCTCATAGCTTGCCGATTTATAAAGCAGCTTTACTAATAAAGGTGAAATTACTATTCCAACAAAAACTATAAATATTAGTATTAATGACAACAGTGTAAAAATAGCCCTAAAAAAAACTTTAGAAGCTTCAATACCTTTATTTTTTTCAAGGTCAGTAAAAACAGGTATAAAACTTGCAACCATATTGCCCTCAGCAAACAGTCGCCTTAAAAGGTTTGGAAGTATAAAGCCTATAGCAAAAGCATCTGCTATAAATGTTGTGCCAAGTAAAATAGCCTGTATTTGGTCGCGTACAAGTCCAAAAACTCTGCTTATAGTAGTTACCACAGACATCTTTAAACTTGACTTTACTATGTTTTCTTTTGTATTTATTTTCTCATTTTTTTCTTGCATACAATTATCTCTTTTACTATTATATAACTATTACTAATTAAAATAAGAAAAATACTGAGATTCTATTTGATTAATTATTCTTTTTTATCTTCTTCTTTTTGCAAAGTTTTTTTCTCTTTTTTTAGGGCTTTTTTTTCTTCTTTCAGAGCTTTTTTAGATTCTTTCAAAGCCTGCTTCTCCTCTTTTTTTAATTCTTTAGCCTTAATTTTTTCTAACTTGGCTTCCATCTTAGCTTCTTTTTTAGCATTTTTTATAATTCTTTTCTTATTTCTCTTTACAGAAACCTTTTCAAAAAATACCAATATCCAAAACTTTATATAATCAAAATATAAAAATATCCTAAAAATATTTCTTTTGAGATAAAAAAACTCCTCTTTATTTGCCTCAATTACTTTCATATTTGGAGATTTTTTCTTTCCGCAAAAACAGTCCAAAGGTCTTGAGATAGGCACGCATAATTTCATACCTAATTTACCTCTATTTTCATTAAACCAATATAAAGACTTTTTAAAAGGCATATATATAAAAAATACATCAGGATTCATCTTTTTAAAACCAATAAAAGCTTTATCCAATTCTGATTTATTTTTTGTATTTTGATAAGTTCCAAGTATGCTAATATCAGGATATATTTTTTTCATTTTTTCGGTGATTGTAAAAAAATACTTCTCCTCATCGCCAAATAAAAACATTGTCATTTTTGTTTGTTCTATATAAGACAATATATCAGAAAATAAATTAAAATCTTTAATATATTCCAACTCTTCTTTATATATGAATTTATATGCTTTAGATATGGAAGGATGAGCAGCAATAACTAAAGAAGCATTTTCTATAATTTTTTTTAATTTCTTATTAAAACGCACCCTTAATAATTGATGCACATCCAATGTTACTACAAGAACATCATTTCCATCTTTTAATTGCCCTAAAGCATTATATAAATCATTGTTAAAAGTATCTATTCTAACACCTAACAAAGAATTTTTATTTATCATAAAATATTAAGTCCTAAAATTATATAGCAAGAGTTCTGCATAACTCTAAATCTATAGGATCAACTTTAGGAACTTTTTTAACAGCATCAGCCAAAGGAGTATAAGTATATTCTCCTTTCCATATACCAACAGCAACATTTCTCTTGCCTTCTAATAAAGCCTTAACTGCAATATAACCAAATCTTGCAGCCATAAGACGCTCACGAGAAGTAGGAGAACCGCCTCTTTGCATGTGTCCAAGTATAGTTACACGAGTATCAAAACCCGTTTTACCTTCTATTTGTTTAGCTACTTCCATAGCTCCGCCAGATTCATCACCCTCAGCAACAACTATGATAGAAGATTTTTTACCTCTCTTTTTTGCCACTTGCAAGTTTTCTACTATTTTATCAATATCAGTAGTAGTTTCTGGAATAAGTATATCTTCAGCACCAGAAGCTATACCAACTTCTAAAGCAATATAACCAGCATGTCTTCCCATAACTTCAACTACAAAACATCTTCCATGGCTAGTAGCAGTATCTCTTAATTTGTCTATAGCCTCCATTGCAACATTTACAGCTGTATCATATCCTATAGTATAATCAGTACCGAATATATCATTATCTATAGTTCCCGGTATACCAATAACAGGAAACTCCTCATGATGGTTAGCAAAATCTAAAGCACCTTTATAAGTACCATCGCCGCCTATAACAACTAAAGCATCTATTCCGTTATATTTCATATTATCAGCTGCTTTTTTCATACCTTCTTCTGTTTGAAACTCTGGAGATCTTGCAGAAAATAAAATTGTACCGCCATGGTTAATAATGCCGCCCACAGAACCAGCATTCATCTGATAAACATTATTATACATTAAACCCTGATAGCCCTCTCTTATACCAACTACCTCTAAACCATTAGCTATAGCTGTTCTAACAACGCTTCTTATAGCAGGGTTCATTCCTGAAGCATCGCCGCCGCTTGTTAATACTCCAATTTTCTTTATATCAGCCATATTGAAATAACTCCTTATAAAACATATAATTATATTATTATTTATCTTATTTTTTGTTATATATTATATATTAATAATAAAAGAATTGATACACAAAAAAAGAAAAAAATTAACATGATAAATTCACAGTATATTGAAATAATTAACATCATAGAAAATAAAAGATGGGATAAACTTAAATATATCCTAAATGATATGCACCCTATAGAAATAGTGGACATAATGCGTATATTAGAAAATAATAAAGATAAAACCATTCTTTTTAGATTATTGTCTACAGAAAAATCTGCTTTAGTTTTTGCAGAATTAGATGCTAATGAACAAGAAGAATTAATATCTTCTATGAATGATAAAGAAATAGAAGAATTAATGCATGAGATGAGTCCTGATGATAGAACTTCACTTTTTGAAGAACTTCCGGAAGAAATAAATAAAAAAATATTTTCTTTAATGGAAAAAGAAGATTTGGATATCACTAAAAAATTATTGGCTTATCCTGAATATAGTGTAGGCCGTATAATGACTACAGAATATATATCCATCTTGCCAAACTTCTCTGTAAATCAGGCTTTAGAATATATTAGAAAACATGGTAAAGACTCTGAAACATTTGAGGTTATATATATAGTTGATAATAAAAACATATTATTAGGTTATATTTTATTAAAAGATTTATTATTTGCTAAAAAAACAGATATTATAGAAAATCTTATGCATACCGACATCATATATCTTTCTGCATATTCAGACCAAGAAGAGGCTGTACTTGTTGGAAGGAAATATGATTTGCTATACATACCCGTAGTGGATGCAAAAAATGCTCTAATAGGAATTGTTACTATTGATGATATATTTGACATCGCTGAAGAAGAAGAAACTGAAGACTTCCATAAATTAGGTGCTATAAGTATAGACGATGACTTTACAGGAAATATTAAACAAGCACCAATATTAACTCTATACAAAAAAAGGATTACTTGGCTTTTTATATTAGTATTTATAAATATATTTTCTGGATATTTCATAGGTATATTTGAAGAGACTATAAGCAAATATGTTTCTTTAATATTCTTTTTGCCGCTTCTAATAGACAGTGCAGGAAATGCCGGAGCTCAATCTTCTACGCTTATAATAAGAAGTTTATCACTTGGAGATGTAAAAAAAAGCGATTGGCTGTTTATGTTTTTTAAAGAAATTGCTATATCTTCTATACTTGGCATTACTATGAGTTTGGCTGTTTCGCTTCTTGCAATATATAGAGGCGGATTAATGATAGCTTTGGTGGTATCATTATCTATGATATGCGTGGTAGTGATAGGAAGTCTTATAGGCTTATGTTTGCCTTTTATATTTATTAAATTAAAAAAAGACCCTACTACAAGCAGTGTGCCTTTGGTAACTTCTATATGCGATATTACAGGTACTTCTATATATTTATTATTAGCAAGTATAATACTCACAAAAATTAATTAATATGCTGAAATGATTTCATTTTTAAAAATAAAAATGCACAGGAGCCAGACATATTGCAGTTAGGAATTCCTTAATTTCTTAAAGTATAGCATAGGTGTATCATA
>NZ_CAKVGN010000074.1 GCF_934747485.1 uncultured Brachyspira sp.
TAGTTAATTAAATTATAAGGAATACCTGCTTTTTTTAAACTAAAAAACGTGCAATATGTATGGCTCCTAAACATCTACTAAAATTTTTTTAGATTGAAAAAAAGAATTTATATGTTATAATAAAGAAAACTAAAAATGAAAAAGGATTTTCTTAAATGAGTTTAGAAGAATTATCTAATCAAGAGACTATTGAAGCTAATAATAATAGTGAAGTAAAGGCAGAGAGCAATTTTACAATAGATGAAAATGTATTAGAGAATCAGGAGGAGCTTGAGAGGGTATTAGAAGCTGTTATATATGTAGAGGGTACAGTTGCTATATCTCGATTAAGAAATCTTTTTAAGTGTGAAAATAGTGATATAAGAAATTATATAGAAAATATTAATAATAGATATAGAAGTGTAGGAAGTGCCATAGAGATATTAGAGATAGGTGATAGTGTGATGATGACTATAATACCTTCTACATTTGGTACTTTATCTGCAATATATGACAAGAAGCGTAAGAAGAAAATATCAAAAGCTATGCTTCAAACACTTTCTATTATAGCTTATAAACAGCCTCTAACAAAAGCAGAGATTGATGATATAAGACAAAGCGATAGTTCTTATCATCTTAGAATGCTTATGGAAGATGGTTTTATAGCTTGGAAGGGCAGAAAAGATTATCTTGATAAAAGACAAACTTACGGAACAACAGATAAATTTTTAATGCATTTTGGTATAAATAGTTTAGATGATTTACCAAAATTAAGAGAATTAAAAGATTTAGAGTTCAACAGAAACGACTAAAAACAATCTATATTTTTGTATGCGTTTCGCGAAGAACTGCATTTTTTAGTATAAAATACAATATTATTCTATATTTAATATATATTCCTAAAATATTAGCTATAGTATGTGAGTTTTTTGCAACTTTTTGACGAAATCCGCACCGTGAGAGCGACAAAAAAGTTGATAAAAAAATAATTATTTTAAATACACTAAAAATTTTAAGTCTGCAAAAATTCAGTTTTTATGTTTTTATTGCTTTTGGGGACTAGCCCACACACCCCCACTTCTTTTGCCGATAGGCACCTACTCGGTACGACAGAAGGAAGTGCCTGCGACTGAAAGAAGTACCTTTAGGTATGGTATTGATATAAAAGAAGTAAAAGAACAGCATATTCATATACTAAAATTACTGCTTATACAATATGTAAAATATTATTCTATACTAAAATTATATTGAGAAATGATACAGGTAATTTTATAAAGTAGTTTTGAAACAAGTATAAATTATTTTTTAGTTGTTGACAAAATTCTATATTTATCTTACTTTAAAAAATAAATTATAATTAGTTTAGGAATAAAAATTAATGTATATAGAAAGTGATATCATACGAGGTCATATAGATGCTGTTGTTTTGCATTTTTTGAAAGATAATGATTCATATGGTTATGAGCTTTCTAAATTAATTACTGATAAAACTAATGGAGAATATGAGATTAACGGTCAGACTTTATACAGTGCTATAAGAAGACTTGAAGGCAAAAAGCTAATAGAAAGTTATTGGGGAGATGAAAGTCAGGGAGGAAGAAGAAAATATTATAAAATTACTGAAGAAGGCAGAAAGTTTTTAGAGGAAGAGAGAGAAATATGGCTGTTTACTAAAAAGATAATAGATGAACTTCTTGATATTGAATAGATGTTTTTATATAGGGATAAAATATTATGATAGATGATTTTTGTAATGAATTGAAAAATAAATACCATAATACTCAAAAAATTAGAGAGCAGATTGAAGAGCTTAGAAATTATTTATACATGAAAAGTGAAGAATATATAAATGAAAGCGAAGAGGAGGCTTTTAAAAAGGCACTTAAATCTTTCGGAGATGTGGATTCACTTCTTGAAGAATTATCAAAGGATGCAAAAATTATTAATAAATCTAAATTATATTTATTTGCTGGAATTATTGATATTTTTATTGTGGCTTTTTTGAGTTTATTATTATGCCTTATATCTTTAAAAAACAATAATATATCATTTTTCTCTTATATAAATAATTCATTAATTCCAAGCATATTTTTTATTATTTCTGGAATAATTAGTATTTTTTTACTTATAGTGATACAGTTTATTAATATGCGTAATATATATGAAACAGTAGAATATACTTATAATGATTATAAAATAAATTTAAAATATTCTATAATAGGTTTTTTAATTATATCTATAGCGGTATTTATATTTAATATGTTTTTTACTCCGCATTATATTTGGTTTGTATTTGTTATTATATACTTTTTATCTTGGCCTTTGACTGTATTTTTCTTTTATAGATTTTTTAAAAATTCTGATAAAAATATTAATAGGAAATAATATAATGAATATTAATGACTTTTATAAAAATATTAAAAAGAAATATCCTAATACTAAAGAAGTCATTGAACAATTAGACGAAATAAAAGATATGCTTAATTCCAAAGTTCAGCATTATGTAAAAAATGGAATGAAATATGAAGAGGCTTGCAGTAAATCTATAGATGAGCTTGGAAATATTGATGAAGTTTTTGAAGATATAAGCAAAGATGCAAAGGTTGTTCATAATTTATATATAAAAATATTAACGGCTTTAATATCATCTTTTTCTACAGCTATTTTAGCTTTTATTTTTGGTTTGATTGTAGATAATTTAAATATTTTTAATGAAACTACAAAGATTGGATATAAACTTACTATGCCTTATTTTTATTTGGTATTGTTTATTTATATAGTTATTTATTCTTTTTGGAATTTCTCTGATAATATAAAGCCCAAAATAAGAAAGTATAGTTATGATATATATAAAATTAATTTAAAAAACTCTATTATTGCTGTTGTAATTTATTCGTTAATTATGATTATAATAAATATCATTACATATCAATATAATAATTATTTATGGTTTATGTGGCCTTTTGTTGGAATATTGAATTGGACTATTTCTATAATTGCCGATTATCATCTATTTAGAAGCAAAATATTTGAATATAAAAAATAGATTTGTTTCAAAATTAATATTTTTATTTTGCATATACTAAACTTGTTTCAAAAGTACTTGACAAAATTAGTTTAAAAATTTCAACATAATTTTAAGTATAGAAAATGTTTTACATGTTGTATAATTTGTAATTATAATGTATAAAATTGCAGTCCTTCGCCGCAGGCGGGCTGTACCTGCTTCTTTGGGACACCACCGAGTAGGTGCCTATTCGGCAAAAGAAGTGTGGTTTTGCGAAGCACACAGCGTGGTGGGCAAAGCCCCAACTACAAAAATAAAAACACTAAAAATTTAAATAGTGTAAATACTTATTAATTGAGTTTTGAAACAAGTATAATAAATAATCAGTAAATTTATGCATCAAGCTTCATATCGCCTTTTTTAATAAATCCCTTTTTATACATAATCTCAGAAATGATCAAACTCAATACAGCAGGAAGTATAAAATGAAGAAGTGCTATTTTTATAAATACATCGGAAGATACCCCCATAGCCTCTATAGTTCCAACCTGCCCTACTAAACCGCTTGTACCCATACCAGCACCGCTTGCAATATTTTCCATCTTTAACACAGTTGTGCCTATAGGCCCAAGTATTGCAGATGCTAATGTGGGCGGTATCCATATTTTAGGATTTTTTACTATATTAGGCATTTGCAGCATTGAAGTTCCAAGCCCCTGAGATACTAATCCCCCTATGCCATTTTCTTTTAAACTGCATACAGCAAATCCTATCATCTGACATGAACAGCCTATAGTAGCAGCACCTGCAGCAAGTCCAGATATATTAAGCATTATCGCCAAAGCAGCAGATGATATAGGCAAAGTTAACACCATACCCATAACTACAGAAACTATTATACCCATAGGAATAGGAAGCAAATCTGTAGCATACATTATTACATTGCCTATGAATATCATCAAATAATTAACATAAGGACCTATAAGTTTAGCAATGACTACTCCTATAACTATTGTAAATAAAGGCGTTACTATAATATCAACTTTAGTTTCTTTTGATATCATTTTTCCGAATTCTGCTCCTATTACAGATGAAACGAAAGCCCCTGCTATAGAACCGAATTCATTGCCTGCCATACCTACAGCAGCAGATGAAAATAATACTAAAGGCGGCGCCTGAAGTCCGTAAGCTACAGATATTCCTATTGCAGCTCCGACAACCGACATCGCTTTAAGTCCTACTTCTGTGATTATTGGAATATGAGAATAATCCCCTATTACTTTTATAATTAACCCTATTATCAAAGAAGAAAAAAGTCCAAGCGACATTGCTCCTAATGCTTCTATAGCATATCTCTTTACAGATATTTTTATGTTTTTTCTTATAAGAAAATTTTTTATTTTTATCATAGTTAAAATCCTAATAATGTTTTCTTTATTGTTTATATGCAGTATAATTATTACTTAATATAATATAATATAATTTAATTATAATCAAATATAATATAATTATTAATTATGATTTGATATTATACTTACTTCAAAATTTGTTATATAATTTTCAACACAATTTCAGTTGTAAAATAATGCTTTATATGTTGTATAATTTGTAATATTAATATATAAAATTACAGTTATTTGTATGTGTACAGTTGCCCAATGAGTATGTGTCTTAATTATAGTACGTAAAGCGTTATCAAAAGAAATGATATAGAGCGGCGGGCAAAACCCCAGTTATAAAACAAAAATACTAAAAATTAAAATAGTGTAAATAATTTATTAATTGAGTTTTGAAACAAGTCTATTGTTTAGGTATATAGTAAAAATTTTCAAATTCGTTAATATTTTACACAAAGTATATTTGCAGACATAATACTTTTGTTGTAATATTAATATAGTTGAATATATGTGAGTTGCGTTTTATGAAAAAATTGCTATTAATATTTTTTATATTGTCAAGTTTCCTTTTTGCTCAGAATGATTTTGTAAACTCAGGTTTTCATTACAGTTATAATTATTTTGGATTTCCATTTTCTGTTGATTTAGGATATGCGTATAAAAAGAATTCACATTTTGTATATGTTCCGCGTGTGGGAATAAGTTTTGACTATGGGGCAGAATCATCATTTGGAATATTCGTCAATGCTGGAATGGAATATAGATATAGAAGATTTTTTATAGATTTAAATTACAAACAAGGAATAACTCCTCCATTTAGTACATTTAATTATAAAGATTTAGAATATTACGGACAATTAAAATTAGGATATTCTTTTGATAATGTAATGATTTATTATGGAATGAATATAGGCAAAATATTAACTTCTGAAAGAGAGGTTTATAGATTAAGTTCTATATTTAAGATTAATCAGAATATTGGTTTAAGTTCTACATTTGTTGATGACGGAGTTAATAAATTAAAGTTTAATGCTGGAGTGGGTGCGAGCATTATACCTAATGAAAAGCAGTATTCTTATAATGTTTCAGCTAGTATGCCTTATTCGTTTTTTCATTATTGGGGCGAGCTTGGAATTATGCCTTATATAGGGTATAGTGCTTATTTTGATAAAAGCGAAAAAAAATATTCTATAGGGTTTAAGTATTTATATTCTCTTATGATGATGCCTTTGAGTAATTTGGAAGCACATATAAAAAATATGGACTTTCTTACATTTGTTCATCTTGAATATAAGTTTTTTATGAGATTTCTTCCTTCTGGTTTTAATGATATATATTTGGTTGCTTTTGGAAATGTAGGGTATGGAAAATATTTTGAAAGTAGCATTGATAAAGGCAATTTATTATATGTAGTAGGAGGCGGAATAGGATATAATCTATACGGCTCAACACCTTTACAATTAACTTTCGGTGTTGATAACAATAATAGTTTGGTTATGAATTTGATAATCAGCACTATAGTATTTTAAGGAGGGTTTATAATGAGAAAGATTTTTACAGTTTTATTTTTATCTTTAGTTTTTACTATTTCATCTTTTTCGTATAACAGAGATTTTAATGAGCTTTATAACCTTTATTATATGGCTAACAGCAATAAAGCTGGTGATTTATATAAGGCTATAGAAAAAATAAAAAACGGAAATTATGGAAAAACAGAAAAGCAAACTTATGAGAATCTTATTTTACTTATGGAAATATATATGAACCCAAAAAGTAAAAGGGAATCTTATAAATTATTGAATGATAATATAAAAAAGAATACTCCGTTATTAACAGAAAAAGATGCTGATTATATGGCTTCTGTTGCTGATGTGATGAGCAGTGCTATTAATTATTCTTCATTTAATGAGGTTGTAAAACTTTCAGGTAAGGCTGGGGAGATATATGATAATGCTTTAAAAATTAATGCTAATCATTTTCCTTCGCTATTAGGTAAAGCAATACTTACAGCATACAGTCCTGAGTTTGTAGGCGGCGGAATAGATAAATCGCTTCCGATATTTAAAAAAGCAGAAAGCAATGCTAAAGAGAAGTGGGAAAAACATATAGTTTATTTATGGACTTCACAGGCTTATTTTAAGAATAATGATAAAGCCAATTATGATAAGTACATAAAAATGGCAAAAGATATATTTCCAGAAGGAGCTTTTATAAAGAATGTTATTGATATGAATGCTAAAGGAAAGGGAATGTTTAATTAATATATTTAAAAATTATTAAATATAATTTTTAGTATATGCCTAAACAATTATATTTTGTCATATAAGTTTTTTATTCAACTTTTTCCCGCCTTCGCACCCACAGGCACTTCCTTCGGTCGCTGTGCGGACTTCGTCAAAGTTGCAAAAAGTGCAAGTTTTTGAGCTTTATATGTTTTGAATATGCATGAAATATAAGATAACATCTATATTTTGGCTATACCTAAAGGTGAGTTTATAAAATGCAGTCTTTTTGGTTCTTTTGGCCACAAAAAGAACTGGGGTGCGGGGCAAAGCCCTGCAAATATTAAGATAAAAAATTGTAATTGTTATAATAAGGACACTAAAATGTTTAGAGTTACTCTTTTGATTTTTATTAATGCTTTGTGCAGTTTATACGGAGAGATTTCAAGCGAGGCTAATGCTATATTAAAAGAAATAGATAATAAAAATAATGAATACCATTCAGGCTCAAGACTTGTAAGAACAAGTGAAGCTAAGGATATTTTAAATAGAGTTAAGAACAGCAGTTTAAGCGAAGAAGAGAAAATGCATTTAAGTATAGAATGCTACACTCTTTGGGCTAATGTATCTATTGCAAGCGGAACTTTTGAAGAAGATTATAAAGCTTTAGGAGAGATATATAATAACCTTAAAAAAGATAAAGTTTTCAAAAAAGGCTCTTCTGATATTTATGCTTCTTATGCCAATTTTGCAAACTCATTTACTTCACTTGCTTTTTTTAATAATCAATATCCTTATAGTGTTATAGTTGATATGTATACTTATTCTCGTTTGGCATTATTAAAAGATAAAAATAATATAAGGGCAAAACAAGTATATGGAATGTGGCAGATAGCTACTTTAAGCTTTTATAACAATGCTGCTTTTTATTCTGTGATAACTTCATTAAACGATACGAGCAATTTACCAGATTATATGGTTTATAGGGCTTATATTTACAGGTCTATGGCATATATGAAAGTAAATGAAACAGATAAGGCTTTTAAAGAATTAGATGAAGCTTTAAAAATGTATCCTAAAGGCTTTTACGGATATTTATTAAAGAGTTCTTATGATAAAGGTAAGGACGGATTTTTGAGTGCGGAGGGTGCTGATTTTTAATTATGATAAAATGCGAAAACATATCAAAAATATATAAAACTAAAGATTATAATATAGCAGCAAATAAAAATATTAGTTTAGAAATAAAAGACGGTGAAATTGTATGGGTTGCTGGAGTTTCTGGGGCTGGTAAAAGTACACTTCTTCATATATTATCAAGCATAGATATTCCTACAGAGGGTTCTGTTTATTGGAATAATGATGAAGTTTCAAAATTAAGCGACAAAGAAAGAAGCAGTTTTAGGCTTTCAAATATAGGACTTATTTTGCAGTCGCTTGAGCTTTTGAAAACTCAGAGCGTGTTTGATAATGTAGCACTTCCTCTTAAGTTTTTAAATGAGAGTTCTTCTAATATCAATAAAAAAGTTAATGAAATATTAGAGAACTTAAAAATAGATAATTTAAAAAAGAAGAAACCGGAACAACTTTCAGGAGGTCAGAAGCAGAGAGTTGCAATAGCAAGGGCATTGGTAAGCGAAGCTCCTTATATATTCGGCGATGAGATTAGTGCGAACTTGGATACAGAAACAAGCAAATTTATTTATGAGTATATAAGAAGCACTATAAAGAAAAGAAACGGCATAGGATTTTTTATTTCGCATGATGAATTGATAGAAGATTATGCGGACAAAAAATATATTATGAGAGAGGGCATATTATTACTAAATTAATGTATATATAAATAATAGTTATTTTCCATATACATTAAATATTATGTTTTAAATTTTTTTCAACTTTTTCCAGCCGCAAAAAGTTGCAAAAAGTGCAAGTATAAAATTAGTAATTAAATCTTGCATATTCTATTTTTACTGTAAGATGAAATTATTAAATTAAAGTTATAATGTAGCCTTTTTGCTTCTTTGTGGCAACAAAAGAAGTAGGGGGTCGGGGACTAGTCCCCGAAATATAATAATTATAATGGATAAATAAATGAATATAATAAAATTAGCATTCGATAATCTTTGGTATAATAAAACCAGAACAATTCTAAATATGATACTTATTATAGTGTCTTTTATTTCACTTATGATGATAAGCGGATATAATAACTTCACTAAAGAAGGTATTATTATAAGCGTTAATACAAGCGGAGGCTCTGTTGTAATAGCTGATAAATCTTATTGGGATACAAAAAGTGAAAAAATTAATATGCTTGGGTATAATGATTTTGAATTAATTTATAAAAAACTTGACACTATAGGCGAAGTTAATGATTATCAGAAAAAACTTGATATAAGCGGACTTGTAGGTAATGAAAGTAAAAGTAAATTCTTTTCAGGTTATGCTTATGAAAAGCCTTCAAAAATAATGTCAACAGTTTCTATAAAGGAAGGAACTCCAATATTTGATGATGATATTAATACTTTTGTTTTGGGTAAAGATTTGGGAGAGTTTTTTAATCTTAATTATGATGAAGAGCCTTATTTAAATTTAATGACAGATTTTGGAGAGGGTATAAGTTTAGGTTCTTTAATGGCAGTAGGGGCAATTTCTTTAAATAATAGTGCTTCAGATGCTATTACTATTTACTCTCCTCTAAACGCTATTTATGAAATATTTGGTCTTGAGTATGGTAATGCTCATAATTTGCTCGTATATTTAAAAGATTATAAAAAGGCAACTGAAATAAAAAATAATCTTAATCAATATTTTAATGATAATAATCTTAACTATGAGGCTAAAGATTGGAAAGATTTGAATGCATTTTTACTTTCTGTAATAGAAATGAATACTAATAATTATTTAATAGCATTATTTATATTAAGCATATTAGTATTTGTTTCGGTTATGCAGATGCTTACAACAAATTTTTTAGAGCGTTTAAATGAATTTGGAACTATGCGTGCATTAGGAATAAATATAAAAAATGTAACTTTGCTTTTATTTTTAGAAATCATTATAATGGCAGTATTAAGCAGTGTTATTTCAATAATTATTTCTTACAGTGCTTCTGGAATACTTAATGCTTCAAACTTTATAATGAAATTCCCCGGTGCTACTGACGGTTATCCTTTAAGCTTATTACTAACATTTAAAGATACTGTTTTAATATTTGCATGGGTGTTATCTGTATCAATATTAGCAGGTATTTATCCAATAATAAAGGTTATTAAAATGCCTATAATAGAGGTAATAAAGTATGTATAAAAAAATAATTAAAATTTTATTTATAATAAATATTTTGTCTTTTAATTTGTATAGTCAGAATATATTTGATGATTTTGTTAAAATTTATAATAGAGATGGAAAAAATTATAAGATGTCAGGAACTTTTACTGATATAAAAGACGGCAAAAAGAAAGTTAATAATTTTGATATGATAGTAGGAAAAGACTATAAATTAATGTATTTAAAAAATAATAATACTCTTTTTCTTGCTAATAATCAGGGATATTTTGTACAGTCAAGGAATCAGATTTCGCCTTTAAAAATTTCAGGAAGCTATGTTGTTACAGGAGCAGCTAATATGAATGATTTAATGTCTATAAACTTTACTGATGATTATAAACTTGAAAACATTGTAAGCAGCGAAGAAATAAATTTAGTAAAGAAAAATAGGAATGTACCTTATGCTAAAGCAACGCTTAAAAAAATATCAGGCGGTTATAGTGTAGATTTTTTTGATAACAGCGGAAAGGCATTAAAAAGAGGCATATACAAAATAAAAGATAATTATTTTAATGATATGGAGTTTTATAATTTGATTATCAATACAAACACAAGCACAATATGCAATATATCAAAAATAGAGCCGTCAAGTTCATCAAGTTCATATTTCAGAAGCGAGAACATGAAGATGCTTTTTAGTTTGTTTAAAGATTAATAAAAATTATGAAATATACTTTGCATAATAGATTAAAAATATATTTAACTTTTTTTATATTTACTGTATCATCTATGGTATTTGCTGATATCACTCCTAAATTCGGTATAAAAAATAATTTTAGTTATATAGATTTAAAAGAAAGTGAATATATAGCAAATTCAATATTAAGCAATGATACATATTTTTATTTAGGTTTTGAATATCTTAACAATAATTTTTATTTTTCATTTAAGCCTGCAATTAGAATATATACAAAAGACAATAGAGAGCTTGTTTATGATAACGGAAATCTTATAAAGCAAAATGATAATAATGCTTTTATTTCTTTTAATTTTGATGAAATACAGTTTAATTATGTAAATGAATTTTTAGCCTTTTATATAGGAAAGAGAAAATTCCATTTCGGAGAAGGTTTTAACAGACAATATATGTTTGTGGGTGAGAGTGTGTTATATAATGATTATGAGGCTTTATATAATACAGAGCTTAATTTTTATCAAGATAATATTACCCACTCAATAGGATTTATTACAGATACTAAATCAATAGACTTATTAAAACAGCCAGAGTATTACACTTCTTGGTATTATTTAAAATATTCTTCTGCTCATTTGGGGTTAATGGGAATAACAAAATATACATATGACTTGCAAAAGAAAAATAATTTAATGCTTGGTTTTGAGGCTTCATATATATTTGATATAGGTTTTAAGCTTTATGGAAATGTTACTTATAATATTTTAAGCAGCGACAGTTTAGGAAAAAGTCTTAATGATATAAAAAGTTTGTTAGGTATTAATTATACTTTTATTTATAATTATGATTTTATACTTAGTCCGTATGTAGAATATTTTTATGAGGATAGTCATTCATTTTATTCTATAGGGCTTTATTTATCTTTTCTTAATAATTTATTTAATATAATAACCTATTTTTCTCATTCGCCTAATTATAAAATAGATTTAAACACTAAGTTTCTCATTAACTATAATAATTTTAGTTTTACTTTTAATTATTATACACCATTAAAAAATGATGAAATTTTAGAGCATGTGTTTGAGATTAGCTTAGAATATAATTATTGATAAAATTATTAAAAATATATAAAACTATTTTAAGTATATTCTATTATTTTTTGTATCATAAAAAGGCAATTATTTTTAAATAATTTGCCCTTTTATTTATTACTTACTATTTATAAAGCTTTAATTTTTTTACTTGTAATAGTTATGATGTTTTGTTCTTTATACTTTGTAATTAAGCTTTTAATATCTTCTTTAGCCTCAATAGTGATAACATCTTCTCTCTCTTGAACTTGTGCTTCCATAATTTTATTCCTCCATGAATATTTTTTATATTTTTATATTAATTAAAAATCTCCCTCTCTCCATACTTTAAAGTCTGGATAGTCTAATTTTTTGGATTTATCTTCATACCATTTGCAAACAGCAGCTGACATGTTTATTACATAAAAGTTAAAATCTGTTTTCCAGCCGTCATTTTTAAATTGTGCAAATGATGGTATAAATTTATTATTAATTGATTCATAAATACTTTTTTGCATTTCTTCTGTTGGTATATTATTGTCTTTTATTGCTATTCTTAATATTAAAAGTATAGACATAGATGATAGAGTTGATGTTACTGTACTGTATTTAGTAAATATTTCTTCTTTAGAGAAGTTTTGATTTATAGTGTCAGTCCACATTTTTATAATATTTCCTAAAGCTTCTAATTGCTCGGGGGTAGCATTTTTATCGGTTACTATGCTTGCATAATATTCTGCTAATTGATTGAATGTAATAGTAGAATTTTCATCAGATATTGATAATTCTTCTATATTTTCTAATTGCATTGATTTTATCATACTATCATAATTGTTTGCATATATAGAGCATACTGCAAATATAAATATTAAAACTATATATTTTCTCATAATTAAAATTCCCAAAAATAGTTTTAATTATTATCGGAATAGTTTTATATTACATTCGTTTTTTATTTTTTAGTATATACTTAAAATTTCTAAGTTTGTAAAAATTTAGTTTTTATTATTTTTTAGATATTCACATCAATCCTTCTTATTTTATTGGTAGAAAAGAAGCAAAACAACTGAATTTTTAGCTAAAATTTAGGTTTTATCTTATATATTTGACACATAAAATATTAGCTATAATATGTTGTTTTAGCAAGCATAGCCGTATGGAAAACTTTTTGACAAAGTTATCAAACTACTGAAGAAAGTATATGTGTGTGTGAAAGCTGTAAAAAGATGATAACACATTTATAAAAAATAAAAATTGATAAAATATAGCTATTTTGAATTTTTTAAAAATCATTTTTTATTTTTAAAATGTTTAGGAGCCATACATATTGCACGTTTTTTAGTTTAAAAAAAGCAGGTATTCCTTATAATTTAATTAACT
>NZ_CAKVGN010000075.1 GCF_934747485.1 uncultured Brachyspira sp.
TTATGATACACCTATGCTATACTTTAAGAAATTAAGGAATTCCTAACTGCAATATGTCTGGCTCCTGTGCATTTTAATAATAACTAGCTTAAAAAATATATACTAAAAATTTTTGAGTTTCTCATTTATTGTTTTATTCAACTTTTTCCCGCCGCAAAAAGTTGCAAAAAGTGCAAATAATAAAGTCTTATATTTTAAGTTAAAAATATACTCATTCAGAAAGAATATTATAAAAATAAGATACTAATTATTCGAAAAAATATAATATAAAAATTTAATTTTTACTTGAATAATAATTTCATAGAACTATACTTTAGAGTATATAGGAGTTTTTATTTATGGAAGGTTTAATTGGATTAATTTCTATATTAATTGTAATAATTATATTTTTCTTAAAAAGAAGAGGTTATAATTACTATAGACCGTATAGAAACTATAATAAAAGATATAATAATTATAAAGATGAATATAAAACAAAAGACCTAACAGAACAAAGACTCCATGATATGCAAACTGGAAATATATCTACTAAAAAAATCATGAACATAGAAGAAACTAAAATATTTTATTCTATGGTAAAAGCATTTAAAGACTATAATGTGCATCCGCAAGTATCTTTTAAAGCATTTTTAAAGTCTGATGAAGATTCTTATGCTTGGAGAACATTCAGAGATTTTTACTGTGATTATTTAATAACATATAAAAGAGGAAACAAAATAAATGAACCTGTTGCTGTAATAGAATATCATGGCAAAGGACATTTTGGAGATACTGAAACACTAAAAGAAAAAGTAAAAAATAATGATATGGTTAGAGAAAAACTTTTTAATAAAATAGGACTAAAATACTTTATAATAAAAGATGAAGATATAAAAACCAATTCTAAATTTATTGATGAAACAAAACTTGATGCTTATTTATGTGATATATATATTATTTTAAATAAGCAATAAAAAAGTTGATAGAAAATAATTGTTTTAATATATACTAAAAATTTTCAATCCTGTCAAAATTCAGTTTTATGTTTTTTATTCTCGGGGACTAGTCCCCGAACCCCTACTTCTTTTGGTGTCCCAAAGAAGCAAAAGGACTGCATTTTTTTAGCTTGAAATGTTGGTATTATTTTATACTGATACATATTCCAAATGATAAAGCTATAATACTTATGTTTTTTGCAACTTTTTTATAAAAAATAATAAAAAAGTTAGAATACACTAACAAAGCTATTGACATTTTCAAAATATATGTTAGAATACTCTAACATATGAAAGAGCATAACTTTGATACATTGATTATTAACCATTGTGCACCAACCCTATCTGGTATAAAAATAGCAAACATCTTTACATATCAATATAACTCTAAAAAAGATGTTTATAAAAAAATAGCATCATACAACAAAATATTAAATAGCCGCAATATAAATGTATCTATTATAAAAGATTATGATAATAAAGTAATAGTTTATGTTTATAATAAAAAAAGACTTGAGGAATATATTTTTAATGATGAGATTTTTGATTTTTTAGAGGATTATGGGTATAAAGATAAAAATCTATATAACTGTATAAAACTATTAAAAGAGAGAATGCAGTATAATAAAGATTTCCCGCACGAGATAGGTATATTTTTGGGGTATCCTCTTATGGACATATACGGATTTATAAATAATTACGGAAAAAATAGTTTATACACTGGATATTGGAAGGTATATCATAACAAAAAAGAAGCTATCAAAACTTTTGAAAGCTATAATAGATGCAGAGATTTTTATACAAGCACATTTTTAAATGGTAAGGGCATATTGGAGATAATGGATGATTATAAAGAATATGCTTATATTTGATAAAAAATTTATTTATGGAGGATAAAAATGAGTGATAAAATAGCTGTAATATATTGGAGTGCTACGGGCAATACTGAGCTTATGGCACAAAATGTTCAAAAAGGTATAAAAAATGCTGGAGTAGAAGCTGATATATTTAGTGTATCTGATTTTAATGCTTCAGATATAGACAATTATTCAAAATTAGCATTAGGCTGTCCTGCTATGGGAGCAGAAGTTCTTGAAGAATCTGAGTTTCAGCCTTTTTATGATTCAATAAGAGACAAGCTTTCTAATAAAAAGATAGCTTTATTCGGCTCTTATGATTGGGGAGACGGTGAATGGATGAGAACATGGCAGGAAGATGTAAAAAGTGCTGGAGGTTCTTTAATAAAAGATGGTTTAATCACAAATCTCACTCCAGATGATAATGCTATTAATGAATGCATTAAATTAGGAGAAGAATTAGCTAAGGCGTAAAAAACAAAAGAGGTGTTAAAGTAATTTAATGCCTCTTTTTTATTATTAATAAAACATCTACAAAATTAAAGTATAGTTCTAAATTCATATTTTGTAAATCAATGTTTTAAAAAATCAAATTATTAAAAAACAAATTAATATATATTACATTAATAAGATATTGATATTTTATTTAAATGATTTATCATTAATCAAAAATTTATTTTAGGATTTTTTATGGATAATAACATATTAACATTATTAAAAGATTTAACTAATGCATTTGGACCTTCTGGTTTTGAAGATGATGTAATAAATGTTATAAAAGAAAAAGCAAATTTCATAGACAGTGAAAGAGATTCTATTAATAACTTATATTTAGGTTTAAAAAATATTGACAAAAGCAAACCTATAGTAGGATTAGACTGCCATATAGATGAGCTTGGATTCATGGTAGAGCATATAAATGAGAATGGCACTTTATCTTTTATACCTCTTGGAGGCTGGCACTTACCAAACATTGTATCAAATTCTGTAGTGATAAAATCATCAAGCGGAGAGCATGTTAAAGGTGTTATAGGTTCAAAGCCGCCTCACTTTATGACAGATGAAGATAGAAAAAAATTGCCTACATTAAAAGATATGTATATTGATGTGGGTACTAGAACTAAAAAAGAGACAGAGGATATATTTGGAATATGCATAGGAGACCCTATTGTGCCAGATGTTGATTTCAGATATGATGAGAGAACTAAAAGTTTTTGTGCTAAGGCTATAGATAACAGAGTTGGTGCTGTATGTGTAATAGAAACATTAAAAGCATTAAAAGATGAGAAATTAGATGTTAATTTAGTTGGCATGATGACAGCTCAAGAGGAAGTTGGAGCAAGAGGAGCTTCTGTTGCGGCTAACAAAGTAAAACCTGATTTAGTTATAGTATTTGAAGGCTCTCCTGCTGATGACACTTTCTATTATGGAGAGAGAGCACATGGGGCTATTGGAAGAGGCTCTCAGCTTAGAGTAATAGACGGAGGCATGATTACAAATCCAAGATTAAATAAATATACCATAAATATAGCCAAACAAAACAATATTGCTCATCAAGTAATAGTGCGTGAAAAAGGATCTACAAATGGTGCAATATATCATAAAACTAATTTTGGAAGCCCTAGTGTTGTTTTAGGTGTTGCTACAAGATATGCTCATAGTCATTATTGTTATGCTTCTTATGACGATGTAGTTGCTTCTATAGAGATAGCTAAGGCATTAATAAAAACTTTAAATAGTGAAAAAATAAAAGAGTTTTAATTTTTTATAAATCATTCATAAAAAGGCATTAATTTTTTTATATATAAATTTAATGCCTTTTTTGTATACTAATTTTTATTATTTACTTTCTTACCACTTCTGCAAACTTTGAGATATTAAATACCCTTGTTGTTTTACTTTTTTCAAGTGATGCTCTAACTATAAGAAGCTTATGATTAAGCAAACTCTCATAAACATAATCGCTGTCTAATACAATAGAAGAAAGTTTATCTTCAGTAGACTTACAATCTAAATTATCAGGCAAATCATCATCAAATCTAAAGAAAGCCTTATGAGAAGGAAATACAAAATCTTTACTATTCCAATTAATTATAACAGTTTTATTTTCTTTATTAACATTTACTATTAAATGAGTATCTTCACTCCAAGATGATAATTTATAAGCAAGAAGTCTATAACTAATACTTTCATTATCTTCTAAAACTTCCCATTCATCTGGTTTTATCTCATAGATTTCAGGGTTCATTATATCTTTATCGTCCATAAATATATATCTCCTAATAACAGAGTCTACTATATTTTTAATCTAAAGTAAACATATTCAAAAATATTTTTCTTATTTTGTCTCTATTATCATACCCATAGTAAACGCAATATATTTTGTTATTATCATTATCACACCAAGGATAACCGCAATCGGCACTTTTCATTTTATCTTCTATAATTATTTCTCTTTTTTGTATATCATAATCAGAATATTTTTTTAATTCATTCAAATCATCTAATAAAATAGCCCTCACTCCATAAGGCTCTAATCTGTATCCATAAGTTAATAAAATTCTATCATCATCAATCTTTAAAGGATTTAAAGGATAGCCTTTAATATTTGTAAAATGAGGCTTGGTAAAAGTTTTTCCATTGTCCAAAGAATAACTTAAAGAAGTAAAAGCATATTCATCATTAACATGCGTTCTTATAAATGCCCACAATACATTATTATGATATATAAGCGAAGGCTCAACATATTCTATTTTACTTTTTTTGCCTTCAATTTTTCTGTATTCAGTCTCACACAAAAAACTCTTTATATCCCAGTTAATTAAATCTTTAGTATATATAATATAGCATTGATATTTAGAATTATTTTTATTTATATATTTTTTATAAGCATATATTGGCATAAGTATTTCATTATTTAGTTTTACCATGCTGCCTCTCGCTGCAAAGTTCTTCATTCCGTTTTTTAATACAATAGTATTAGCCTTTGAAAAAGTTTTACCATTATCATAACTAATAGAGTATCCTATGCCGCTTAATAATGCTATTGTGTTATTATATTCCAAAAAAGTATTTTCTTTTAATAAATCAATTTCGCTTTGCGGGTGAAAAGTATATCTAAAATAGTAGGCAATTATAGTTGTATCATCTACTCTAAAAAGCTGTACATCTTGTTTTGCTGCATCATCTTCTTTAGCTATTTCTGTAGTATTAATTACTTTACCTTTATAATAAGTTAATACAACAGCTTTACTTAAAGAATGAAGATGAGAATAATTTTTTTTATTTTTTGGAGCAAGTCTAAAACTCACTAAATATTTATCTTTTTCTAATTTCACTATAGAAGGAAAAGCAGGGTATTCATTTTTATTGCAGTATAAAATTTTTTTATTCATAATATTAGTTTATATTAAAAGTCTTAAGTTTGTCAATATGCAGCAGCACAGCATTACTTGATTATATTAACAATTTATAATTTTGTTAATGAACTATATCTTTGTTTGCAAATAAATAAAAATTGACAAACTTAGAGATTTTAGTATATATTGAAATGATTATATTTTTCAATTTTTTATTGTTCTATAACAGAAGAACTTGCATTTTTTGCAACTTTGACGAAGTCCGCACCGCGACCCAAGGAAGTTCCTGCGACTGAAAGGAGTCCTTCAGGGCGACTGAAAGGAGTCCTTCAGGGCGACTGAAAGAAGTACCTTTAGGTATTGGTACGAAGGCGGGGAAAAGTTGAATAAAATAAAGGTTATACAACAAAACATGATTGTTTATATATACTAAAAACTATTATTTTAAACAGCAATTAATAAAATTATCTGTTTTCTCTTCTATACCTCGCTGGGTCTATAAACTTTCTTCTGCCCTGAAACTTTGATAAATAAACTATATTGCTTCCAATTTCACTAAAACCATTATCTCCATATTTTAATATTGTTTCTTTTGCTAACTTTTCTTCTATCATATAATAAGCCAAAGGCATATCATCAATTAAAATATGGCATAATATCCTATCAAATATATCAAAAGAAGAAACAAGCATAGAAACTTTTTCACTTTTCTCTATTAAATTAGAAACATAATCTTTAGCCTCTTTGCCATAAACTTGTTCTAACTCTGGTGCATCGATTCCTATGAATCTGTAAATATTATTATTATACGCTATGGTGTCTCCGTCTAAAACTTTTATATAATCTTTATCAATATCATATTTATAATAATTTGTATTTGTGTTTATATTTGTAATAGATAAAAATATTTTTGAATTATTAGAATCTCTTAATGTAACATATTCATTTTTACTTATACTATTAATGTCTAATACAACTTTATAATAGCCTATTTTATTTTTGTAAGCATATTCTATTAGGCTATCATCACTAAAAAAACATAATATATTTTCTCTTAATCTTGAATATATTCTAAAACGAAACTCACTTATAAACTTAGCACTTAGAAAAATATTTTTTATATAATCTTTATTATCATAACCAATAACAAAAACATCTTCTCTAAATTTTATATAATCATATATTATTTGAGTGTTAGAGTTTTTAATAAATGCCGTAATAGAAGCCTCATCTATAAATAACGCTTCTTTATCATTAAATAAAAAATTACTTAGAGTAAATAAAAAGATAAATAAAATTATTATTAAGAATGCATTTTTTTTATTAAAGTTTCGCATTTATTTTTAATATCATCAGAAGCAACAATTTCAGTAAGCATACATAAACATTTTGCATTATGCTCTATAAGTAAATCCATATTATTAAGTTTAATTCCACCAATACAAACAAAAGGCATATCAATATTTTTTGCAATATAATCTAAATACTCAACCCCCACAGCATTATTAGCATCAACTTTAGTATTCGTATCAAATATAGGACCAACCCCAATATAATCGGCACTGCTGTTAAAAGCCTCATTAGCTTCATCAATATTTTTTGTAGAAAGCCCTATAATCATATCTTCACCAACAATCTTTCTAACCACTTCTATTGGCATATCATTTTGACCAATATGCACCCCATCAGCATCTACCGCTAAAGCCAAATCAGCATAATCATCTACTAAAAATAATGCATTGCTTTTCTTAGTCATCTCTCTTATCTTAACACACTCTTCATACTTCTCACGCATATATTTTTTAGGATTCTCTTTTTCTCTATACTGAATAATCTTTATACCCGCTTCAAGCATAGATGCTACCACTTCTATATTATTTCTTCCCTTAGAAAAATCTTCAGCTGTAACACAGTATATGGACTTATTAAAATAATTCTCTTTTAAATAATCTCTTTTATCTTTTTTGTTTTTTAATTTTTTAAAATTATTCATCTTTGTTATTCTCATCAATATTAAGTGATAATATTCTAATGCCCTCATTGCCAAGTACAGATTTTAAAGCTATTAAAAAAGCAGAATCTTTACTATGAGCAATATTGCTGTTATAAAGCTTCATAGCATATCTCGCCATACTAATACCATCTCTCACAGAAAAAGAAGCATTATGTATATGCGACTTCTGTAAAAAACCTACAGTGATTTTTAATATTTCATCATCAGCAAAAGGAAGATTCATTTTTAATATATCATATTCTTCTTTAACATCTGGAAAAGGAAGCTCTATTGTAGGCTGCAAACGAGAATGTATATATTCAGGAAGCTCAAAAGTGCTTGCATCATCATTCATTGTAACTATAACTCTAAAATCTGGATGAGCTTTTATTTTTATACCAGCAATCACACTTTCAACATATCTTCTGTCATCAAGAAGCGGAGCAAGCGAAGCCCAAGTTTTCTCACTCATTCTATTTCCTTCATCAAGTATAGCAACCCCACCCTTAATCATAGCAGTAACCAAACTTGAAGCATGATAGCTTATAGTGTTGTTTTCTGATATTACAGGTATTATTATTAAATCTTCCGGTCTAGTGTCTACAGTACATTGAAATATATAAACATCTCTTTTAAGAAGTTCTTTAGCTACATAATATGAAAGAGTAGTTTTTCCTGCACCGGGCTTACCCACAATTCTAGGGTTCAATGGTATATCATCTTCAGATATTATATGCCAAGAAGCCATTATCTGCCTAACTAAATCATTTTGTCCTGTCCATTTTATATTTAAATTATCTGGGTGAGATAATGTAAGCTCCACATTCTCTATTTTTATCTTTTCCATATTTTCCTCTAATAATAAAAAATATTCAATAAATGCATTGGCTATTATGATAAATCAATTATACAAAAAGTCAAATGGTAATTTTTTCAGGTATTGTTTAGTTATATAGTGAAAATTTTTAAGTTTATTTGTTTTTATTATTTGCAGGATTTGCCCTTAACGAAGTACACACCGTGCAGCACCCCACTTCTTTTGCCGATAGGCACCTACTCAGTACGACTGTATGAAGTGCCTTCTGTATTGATATAAAAGAAGCTTATATCCTTCGAATACGCTTCGCGAAGAACTGCATTTTATAAAATATAGCTTTGTCTATAAAATAAAAATATAGATATTATCTTACATTGCTAAAACACTCGCACTTTTTGGTTCTTTTGACGAAGTCCGCACCGCGAGCTGCGGGAAAAAGAACAATAAATTTTTTATCTTTTTTTGTTTGTGGTGGCTTTGCCCCCACGCCCCCAGTTCTTTTATTGGTATAAAAGAACCAAAAGAACTGCATTATTTAGCTTAAAATGTTGGTATTATATTATTATATATTCCAACATATAAAGCTAAAATTTGTACTTTTTGCAACTTTTTGCTACGGGAAAAAGTTGAATAAAAAATCATATAACAAAATATACTTTTTTAGCTATATATTAGACTTGTTTCAAAACTAAATATTTAAAGTTTTTAAAACTAAGTATACAAAAATTATATCTAATACAAAAAAGTAGCATCTCCATAAGAGAAAAAACGATAATTATTTTCCACAGCAATTTTGTATGCATTCATAATATTATCATAACCGGCAAAAGCACTCACCATAGCAAGAAGCGTAGAGTGCGGAGTGTGGAAATTTGTAATAAGAGCATCTACACATTTAAACTTATATGGAGGATATATAAAAATATTTGTAGAGCCTTCTAATCTATCAAAATTAAAATCATTATATTCACTTTCCAAGACCCTTGCCACAGTTGTACCGCATGACACTACTCTTCTGCCCTCTTTTTTAGCATTTATTATTATACTTGCAGTTTCTTTTGGTATGGAAAACTTCTCCTCATGCATAACATGTTTTTTTAAATCTTCTTCTTTTATAGGGTTGAAAGTAGAAAAACCAACATGCAAAGTAACATAGCAAATAGTAATTCCAAGAGATTTAATTTTCTCTAAAAGCTCTTTGGTAAAATGAAGCCCTGAAGTGGGTGATGCAATACTTCCTTCATTTTTAGCATATACATTTTGATAGAACTCTTTATCTTTATTATTATACTCTTCTTCGCCTTTTTTCTTTCTGCTTTGTATAATGTATGGAGGAAGAGGTATTTTGCCTATTGCATCTAATATATTTGAATTAAGCGGTTTTGAAAACTTTATTAATTTTGTTGATATATTATCTTTTGTTATAGAAGCTTCAATTATTCCAATCTTTTCTATATGGCTATAATCTAAATATAACACATCATTTTCTTTTATGTTTTTTCCTTTTATTAAGCATTCCCATAAATCTTCGCTGTTATTGAATTTGTTTAGAAGAAGTATTTCAGCATTACCGCCTGTATTTTTTTTAGCGTATATTCTTGCAGGTATTACTTTGCTGTCATTGAGAACTAATATATCATCTTTGTTTAAATAATTAATAATATCTGAGAAAATTTTATGTTCTACTTTTCCTGTGTCTTTACTAATTGTCATTAACTTGCAATGATCTCTTTCATAGTTTGGAGTAGTTGCTATTAAATTTTCTGGCAAATAAAAATTATAAGTTTCTCTATTTAAATAATCTATCATAAAAATATTTCTCTTTTACAAAAAATTATACTAAAAATTTTTAAGTTTGTCAAAATCAGTTCTTATTTTAATTATTTACGGGGCTTTGCCCACAGTTTTTTGCCGATAGGCACCTACTCGGTACGACCGAAGGAAGTGCCTGTGGTATTGGTATAAAAGAAGCAAAAGAACTGCATTTTCATAAATTATGAACAAAAAAATATAGTATTATTCTTTTAGATATAAAACAAAAACTTATATGATAAAATTAGGCATAAATAATAAAAATTAAAAAGTTACTATTATTCTTCTCTGTCTTAAAAATTTCGTTAAAGTCTTTTTGCTTACAGAATTGTATTTTAATATGGCATATTCATCATTAATTTTTTTTATGTTCATTCCCTTTCTGTTTGCTTCATAAACTATCTCTTCAAGTTTGTCTTTATCTTTTATATTTATTAAAGTAACATTCTCGTATATTGAAGATATAATTCCTCTTTCATACCATCTGTTAATATTGCTTTCTACATGTTTTGGTATTGTAAGCGAATATTCAGTTAATACAGATTTTAACTTACTTAAAAAATTATTAAAACTATATTTAGAACCGATATCATTTATAATAGTCTTTGCTTTTAATATTTTATCCTCTGTGATTTTATAAGTATAAACACTCTCATTTTTTTCAAGCTCAAAATATAAATTACACATATAAATAAAATCATCATCAAAAGCGTTATGATTAATTAAAGTGATTTCAAAATTGCTGTTAATAAAACATTTTTTTGCATTATTTTTTATGTCTTTTACAGTTTTTAATGCAATAATAGCTCCCTCATAAAAAGAAGCTTCAGCAAGTCCAAAAATAAACATTGTATATAATATGTTATTATAAGTTTCTGGAGATATATTATTTTTTTCTTTTAATTCTAATAATAATTTTGTTTTAGATATGCTTTCATTATCTTCTAATATTTGAAGTATCTTATTTTGGTATTCTAAGTAATTTTTAAATATATGTTTTAATATTGCATCTCTTCTTTTTTCTATATCAAGCGATATAAATGTTTTTACATTATCGCTTTCTAATGATATAAAACCTTTATTATCTATTGTTATTAAATCAAGCTTCAAACAAATATCTACTATTGTATTACAGTTTATATTATCACTTAAAAACTCTAAATTAATATTTTCTACATTTATCTTTTGAATATCTACTTCATAAATAAAATTTTCTATATCATTTAATATATTAAGATGATTATATATAAAAATAGAAGAAGCCACACTATCTTCTAAAGATTTTTCTATTGTATTTATTACGTTAATATTGTTAATTGCTATAAAAGTTTTTGCATTTTCTTTTGTAAAATATAATGTAACAATATTAGCCTTACACAAATCTAATAGTTCATCATTAGTAATTTTTATTTTTGTATTTTCTATTATACCGCCGTTTTCATATATATGTATTATTTTTTTGAGATATTTTTTATATGTTGATACATTATATTTAACATCTATATAATTTTCTATTTTTTTTGTATTTTCTTTTAAAATAATTGTTTCTAATAATTCTCTAATATTTGGCAAAAAGTTTAATGTATCATCATTGGCATTAAGCTTTCTTCTTTTCATTTTTAAATATAAAAGCCCAGATTTTTTTATATCATCTATATAATTAAAAAATACAGGCAATTGTTTTTGAGTGTATTTAAGTGAATATGCAATGTCTATAGAATTTATTTCTTTATCATAATTTTTTATAACAAAATAAACGATTTCTTTTTCTTCTCTATTTAAATTAAAAAACTTATATGAAATCAAAGATATATTATCAGTTTTATTTTTTAAATCATCTATATTTTTTGCTTTCCAAATTTTTAACAATTCTTTTAATGTATCTTTTGATATTTGGCTGTACATAATATATATTCGCTTATTTTATAATAAAGTATTTAAAGAAACCTTGAGGCACATCATCTGGTCTTTTTGATTGTATCCAAGCAATCATAGGCTGACCTTTAATGAGTCTGTAAGGCACAAGTCCCCACATTCTGCTGTCGCAGCTTTGGTCCCTATTATCTCCCATTACAAAGAAATAATCTTCAGGTACATTGTATATATATTCATCGGGTCTGTCTTTCGCATAAGGTATATATATATTCATCCAGAAAAATAGTTTTATATCATCGCTGACTATTTTATCATTAATATATACTTCAAAAGATTTAAGGTCATTATAATAATCTTCTCTATCAACTATTTTTTTAAATATTATAACATCACCTTTTTTTGGCACATAAACAGGTCCGTATATATCTATAATAGGCACAAAATCTCTCTCTCCATAATAGAAATATCCCCATTTATCTTCTATTTCATTTCCATTTATTATTATCTTTTTTTCTCTAATTTCTACAGTTTCACCAGCAGTAGCAATCACCCTCTTAACAAACTCTTTCCTAGGGTCTAAATCTACAGCTTTAAGTCCAAAGAATAATCTGGCAGGAGCAAGATGATTTCCGCCTGTTAATTTTTCTCCTATAAAGTCTGCAACTAAAAATCTTGGGTCCCAATTAAAAGGAGTAAGTGAAAATATCATAACAGGCAATTTTAACATCTGCACAAAAGAAGAAGGCTCATAATAAGGCATGGAAGATTCACAGCCAAAAGTAGATGAAGGAGGTGCTCTAAATACAACTAAATCTCCCCTTTGAGGTGATTTAATTTTAGGAAGTCTATATCCTAAAAGCCCATCTGTAAATGGAAGTTTTACACCATAAACAAATCTGTTTGCAAATAATCTGTCTCCCGGCATGATAATTGGTATCATAGAGCCTGTTGGAATTTGATAATTTTGTATTAAAAATGTGTTTATAATCAGCACTATTACTATTGCATATAAAATTTCTTTTAAGGTATGTTTAAAAGTTCTGCATTCACCTATTATAATTTCTGTAAGATTCTTTATAGGGTTTTCCATAACAAAAGCACCTTCTCTAAATATTAATGTAGTATTATATAATAGTATATATAAAAAATCAACTTGAATGATATGTATTTTAATGTTTAGGAGCCATACATATTGCACGTTTTTTAGTTTAAAAAAAGCAGGTATTCCTTATAATTTAATTAAC
>NZ_CAKVGN010000076.1 GCF_934747485.1 uncultured Brachyspira sp.
GTTAATTAAATTATAAGGAATACCTGCTTTTTTTAAACTAAAAAACGTGCAATATGTATGGCTCCTAAACAATAATATAAAAATATTGTTTTTGACAAAATATAATTTATTAGTATAATATTAAGGCTATATAAACAATTAAAGGTAGGCAAACTATGTCAACATTAAAAACATTTACAAGCAAAGAAAATAATAAATTTGATTATGATTCAAGATTAAATAGATTATTAGATATAACTAAAGAAACAATTTTAATAACTAAAAATGAAAATATATTTTATCTAACAGGTTTTAAGGGTACAGCAGGCTGGCTTTTAATATATGATTCTAAAAAATATTTATTTGTTGATTCAAGATATTTTGAAGTAGCCTCCAAGGTAACTCATAAAACTACAGTAATTTTAGTTGCAAATACATATCAAGAAGCTGTAGCTGAGTTTGTGAAAGAAAACAACATAAAAGAGGTAAGCGTAGCTAAAAATGCATTATATCTCAGTGATTATGAAAACATAGTGGCTTCTATGGTAAATAATTCTATTAAAGTGTCTATAAGTAAGGCAGATATAGACTCTATAAGAATAATAAAAGAAAAAGAAGAAATTAATATAATAAAAGAAAATCTTCATAGTGCTGAAAAGGCTATGATAAAAATGTTATCAACTGTAAAAGAAGGAGTTACAGAAAAAGATTTAGCAGCCGAGCTTGAATATCAAATGAGAAAAGAAGGCGGAGATAAAACAGCATTTGATACTATATTACTTTTTGGTGATAGAAGTTCTCTTCCTCATGGAGTTCCTTCAGATAGAAAATTAAAACTTGGGGATAATATTTTGATGGATTTTGGATTATCGAGAGATGGTTATAAGAGCGATATTACAAGAACTTTCTTTTTTGGCAAAGGCGATAAATTTGATGAGATGCAAAAAATATATAATATAGTAAAAGAGGCAAATGATAAAGGAGCAAAAGCTATACATTCTGGAATAACTGGAAAAGAAGTTGATAATGTTGCAAGAGAGATTATAAAAAATGCTGGATATGGACAATATTTCGGACATGGGCTTGGACATGGTGTCGGACTTGAGATACATGAATCTCCTAGATTATCTCCTATAGTTGATCATATGCTTGACGGAGGGGCTGTAGTTACTATTGAGCCTGGAATATATCTTCCAGATTTTGGGGGAGTAAGAATAGAGAATATGGCTATAGTAACTAAAGATGGTCCTGCAATTTTAAATAGCACATCAACTGATTTAATTATATTATAATACATGGCTAAAAGAAAAAAAAAGAAATTAAATAAATTATTTTTGCTTTTCATAGCAGTTGTTTTTGTTTTAATATATTATTATTATAATAAATATGACAAAATAGAAGCTCAATATTTTACTAAAAAAATAGAAAGATATAATAGAGACGACTGGGGAAGATGGACTGATGATGACGAGGACGGACTTAATACAAGAAACGAAGTTCTTTTAGAAGAATCTTTGATAGAGCCTATAATCTCAAATAACAGAATAGTATCCGGAAGATGGTATGATAAATACACTGGCAAATATTTTGATGACCCTAAAGATTTGGATATAGACCATTTAGTGCCTTTAAAAAATGCCTATATAAGCGGTGCTAGTAATTGGAGCAAAGAGAAAAAAAACAGATATTATAATTATTTAAAGAACGAACATCATTTAATAGCTGTTTCAAGAGGTGCCAATCGTTCTAAAGGGGATAAATCTCCTCTTGAATGGCTTCCAGAAAATGAAGAATATCAATGCGAATATATTAGAGAGTGGTATAGAATAAAAAAAGATTGGGGACTTACCATTGAAGACGGTTTTGATGAGCTTTCAAATAGAATTTGCAAAGGAAAATAAAAATATCTGCATTATCATTTTTAATTGACAAAAGATAATAATAGTATAACATGCAAATATAAGATTAGATAAGGAGGCTATAATGAAGAAGTATCTATTTCTAATGATATTACTAATTAATAGTTCAGTATTTGCTAAAAGCGGTTTTGAAGCTATAATAAATGCTAATATTGGTAAATCTATTGGCATACCTATTGGAGATGCTGGCTTTGAAAGAAAAGTTTCTTTTGGGTTTGATGCTGCACTCACAGCTCAGCTTGGTTTTTTGGCAGATTTAAATAATAATATGGCTGTAAGCATATTGGGAGAAATAGGTCTTAGTCATGATAATTTTTCTTATAGAATACCTAATACAATATTTCAAAAACATACTATTCATAATCAGTTTACTAGTTTGCAATTAGGAGTGCTTCCTAAATTTAATATTAATAATTTTTCTGTAGGATTAGGAGCTGGAGTAAAAATTCCTTTTCATGGAAAAATAAAAACATATACAAGAGTATCAGATACAGAAAGTTATAAACGTTATGAAAGAATTTATTTTAATGAAATAAAATCTATATACAATCAAATGTTTGTTATACCATATATAAAATTAACTTTTGATTGGTATTTTTCAGACATAAATTATGAAACAAGAGAATATGTTGATACAAGAGATTTTGGTATAGGTTTTTATTTGGGTTATAATTTTGGACCTAAATCAAGAAATTATATAGGAACAGACAGTTTTGATATTGGCTTGCAACTATCTGTAAGATTTAAGCCAGGTAAAAATTAAAAAATTAAAAAGAGCATTATTTTTATTAAGTAATGCTCTTTTATTAAATACTCTCTTTAGTTTTTGAAATTAATATAATATCGCCTATTTTCATTTTTTTATCTACTGCCTTACACATATCCCATATAGTTAAAAGAGATATACTAACTGCTGTTAAAGCTTCCATTTCTATTCCTGTTTTATAACTGCATCTGCAATATGATGTTGCAATTATTCCATCGTCTTCCAAAATAAAATCAATAGACACTTTTTCTATATTAATGTTATGGCATAAAGGAATAAGATTAGAAGTTTGTTTTGCCCCCATTATACCAGCTATTCTTGCCACAGATATAACATCGCCTTTTTTTATATTGTTTTCTTTTATTAAATAAATAGTCTCTTTAGATAAATATATTTTTCCCTGTGCTTTAGCTTCTCTTTTTACAACATCTTTATTTCCAACATCAACCATATTAGCATTGCCGTTTTCATCTATATGAGTTAATTCCATATTATCCTCCTATTGTACTAATAGATTTAACATCACTGTAAGTGCCATTCTCAGGCTTGCCTTCAATGCATCTTATAATAGAGCCTCTTATATCATTAAAATCAATTTTGAACTTAATATTACTATGCAAACAGCTAAGCAAATAACCATCAGAAAGAAGCCTTATCCTATTGCAATACTTGCATCTGTGAGGTCTGTCATAATTAATACTATCAAGCTTTTGAGAATTAATATTATAATACTGAATGGTTTGTAATTTAGCATTAACGCTGCTTGCATATTTTTCTAATAATGGCAACTCTTCTCTACTCTTATCATCATAAACAACAACATTAATCTTTAATTGAAAGCCAAATTTAGAAGCAATTTCAATTCCTTTTAAAGCATCTTTTAAATTACCGCCCCTTGTAATATATTTATATCTTTCGTCATCTAAAGTATCAAGGGAAATATTAACAGAATCAAGTCCAGCTTTTTTTAATTTTTCTGCAATAGAAGAAAGAAGCAAAGCATTTGTAGTCATAGCTATAGTTTCAATTTTTTTTACTTTTCTAATCATAGCTACAAGCTCATCGATATTTTTTCTCACTAAAGGTTCACCTCCAGTAAGACGCACTTTTTTAACTCCAAGTTCTGCCGCCTCTTTTACAACATCATATATTTGTTCATAAGATAAAATTTCATTATGACTTTTTTTTTCAAAATCCTCTTCAGGCATGCAATAAATACACCTTAAATTGCATCTATCTGTAACAGATACTCTAATATAATTAATATCTCTATTAAAGGAATCTAACATCAACTATACTCCCCTCTTTTATATTAGAAACACCTATATCTATTTTTAATATACCATTAGCCTCAGAAAATGATGCTATCATAGAAGAGTTATTATAGTTTATAAGTCTTGCTTCCAATTTAGTATTATTATGAATTAGTTTTATAGGTACATACTCAAGTCTTTCATTATCTTTTCTATTAAACTCATCTACTAATACAGCATTTGTATAACTGCTGTCATAGCTTAAGCCCAAGCAGCTTAATATGTAAGCTTTAACCATAATCTCAAAAGTCATAAAAGAAGAAACAGTATTACCCGGCAAAGCAAATACAGCCTTTTTATTAAGCTTGCCAAAAAATAAAGGCTTACCGGGTTTCATAGCTACACCATGAAATATTTGTTTTACTCCAATGTCTAACAGCTCTTTATGCACATAATCAAAATCTCCCATAGATACTCCGCCGCTTATAAGCACAATATCATTTTCTTCTATAGCTTTAGAAAGTATGTTTTTTATTTGTACTTCATCATCATTCACTTTACCATAAAACTTACTATCACAGGATAGTGCCAAAGTTCTCGATACAAGCATAGGAGCATTAGCATCATATATCTGACCATCTTTTAAACTCTCTCCAATATTTGCTATTTCATTGCCTGTAGAAACAACTGCCACTTTAATTTTTTTCTTTACATCAATATTTGAAAAACCAAAACCTGCTAATATTGCTATATCTTTTGGAAGTAAAAATTTTTTGTCTAATATCTTTTCACCTCTTTTTTTATTGTTTCCTTTTTTTATTACATTATTACTAATTTCTTTTTTGGTAAATTTAATAATAGTTTTACCTGTTTCTATTTTTTCAGTCCATTCAACTCTCTGTACAGCGTTACAATTCTCTGGAAGCATGGCACCAGTCATAATCTTTACACATTCTCCGCTATTAACTTTTATTTTTTCACAAAGCCCAGCATATATGATTTTATCTTTAATTAAAACGTAATTATCCTTATTTTCATCTTCTTTGTTGTATGCATAGCCGTCCATAGATGATTTGCTAAAAGGAGGGTCGTCATTTAAAGCATAAACATCATTAACTAAAACTCTGTTATAAGAATCAAGCACAGATATATTCTCTTCTCCATAATCTTCTACATTTTCTAATACTAATTTTAAAGCCTCATCAGGATGCAAAAAAGTTCTAGACATTTTTAATTACCTCAAATATAAACTATTAAATATATTATTCTAAAAACATAATATTATCAATATTAAGAGCTAAGTTTATCTCCATTCCAATATAATAATCTTTTTTATAATTACATTTTTGCAAATGCCATATTATTTCACTTTCACTATTTATAGGACTAACAGTGATAACATAAGAAAAAATCTCTTCTACTATCTTTTTAATACGGCATTTTATATTGATGTTTTGAGAATTATTATCATTTTCAAAAAAACTATTAGCCCTCACACCTATATAATTTATATTATTATTACTATTAATTATAATATTCCAATCAATGCACTCTATTTTTTTATCTTCTAACAATCTAACCCTTGAAAAGTTCTCACATCCAACAAGCAAGGCAGAAAAATATGTCTTTGGGCTTTTAAAAATATTATGCTTAGAATCTATAACCTCAAATTTACCTCGGTTTAATATTCCTATATTATCAGCCATCTTATAAACTTCTTCTCTATTATGAGATACAAATAATGTAGTGCCATTAAATTCTTTTATACTCGATAAAATAAACTTTTCTAACTCCAATTTTATATGATAATCTAAAGCACTCAAAGGCTCGTCTAATAATAATATATTAGGTGATGATACAAATATCCTCGCTAAAGCGGTTCTCTGCTGTTCTCCTCCAGATATCTCTCTTGGCTTTTTATTTTTTATATCATATATAAAAAACTTTTTCATTATATCTTCAATATTGATATCTTTATTTCTAATTCCTGCTTTTATATTTTCTTCAACTGTCATGTTTGGAAATAAAGCATAATTTTGAAATAAAAATCCAACGTTTCTCTTTTGAGGCTTAATATTAATATGTTTTTTAGAATCATAAAAAACTTTACCATCAACTTCTATATATCCTTTGTCTGGCTTCTCTATACCGGCAATACATTTTAACGCCATACTTTTCCCACTTCCAGAAGCTCCAAGTATAGCAAATACCCCTCCGCCACTCGTCTCAAATTGTAAATCTAAATCAAAATTAGATAATCTCTTTTTAATATCAACTATTAAGCTCAATATTAAAACCTCAAAATATATTTTTTATAATCTTTTTTTAATGCTGTTAGAAACAGGTATTATAATATTCATCATCATTATGCTTATGAACGATATAGCAACAATTATTATAACCCACCTAAAAGCCAAATCTCTATCTCCAGCCTGTACAGCAGTATATATAGCAAGCGATATAGTTTGAGTTTTATTAGGTATATTCCCAGCAATCATAATAGTAGCACCAAACTCTCCTAAAGCCCTTGTAAAAGAAAGTATAGCCCCTCCCAATATTGACTGCCAGCTGTTTGGAAGCATTATTCTCCAAAATATCCAATTCTCAGATTTTCCTAATGTTTTAGCAGCATTTATAATATTAGTATCTATTTGCTCAAAAGCTCCTTTGCTAGTTCTATACATTAATGGAAAAGAAACTATAAAAGAAGCAAGTATGGCTCCCCTCAAAGTAAATATAAAAGGAAAACCTAACTTTTCAACTATGCTCCCTATAAAAGAATTCCTTCCAAAAAATATAAGCAAAAAAAATCCAACAACCGTAGGAGGAAGCACTAAAGGAAGAGTAAATACTATATCAAATATAGATGAAAATCTCTTTATTTTAAAAACAGCAAAGGCAATATATATTCCAACAAAAAAAGTTATTATGGTAGAATAGAATGCTGTTTTTAGAGAAAGTATTAATGGAGAATATTCCATATTATTCTACTACAGTAAAGCCATAATTTTTAAATATCTCTTTTGATTTATCTGTAGAAATATAATCAATAAACTTCTTTGCTTCTTCTTTGTTTTGAGAATATTTTATTATCGATATAGGATAAATAACTTTTTTATGAGTACCTTCTGGAGCTTCTGCTATTATATTAATATTTTTTGCTATTTTAGCATCAGTAGAATACACTATACCGCAATCAACTTCAGCAGTCTCAACCCAATCAAGCACATTTCTAACATCAGAACCATAAACAGCTTTTTCTTTAGCAATATCTAATATAGATAAATTACTCAATATCTCTTCAGAATACTGCCCTACTGGTACACTTTTAGGTTCACCAAGACCGAGTTTTTTTACGTTAGCATTAGTTATATCTATAAATGACTTAATATTTAAATTAGAGTTCTTTGGAGAAATTAAAACAACTTTATTTTCAAGCAAATCTTTTCTGGTTTCACTATCAATTAAACCTTTTTCTTCTAAAGCATTCATTTGTTTTTGTGCTGCAGAGAAAAATATATCTGCAGGAGCAGAGGCTTCTATTTGAGCTTGCAAGGCACCAGATGAAGCAAAAGAAAATATAACTTCTGTTGATGTTTCTTCTTTGTAATTATTAGCTAATTCTGTAAGCACGTCTGTGAGGCTTGCTGCTGCTAATACATATATTTCTTTATTCTTTGAATTAGATTGAGTATTATTTGATTGATTGCATGATACAAATAAATATGATATTAAAAAAAATGCAAATATAATCTTTTTCATAATATTTCCTTTAACAAAATTTTATATTAATGCCCTTCACCTTTTATCATAGCTATGATATGTTCAAGCAAAGGTATAATTAATTTAGTACAATATTTTGCTGCCTTCTCACTTCCCGGAAAATTTACTACAAATACATTATCATTAACACCAGCATAGCCTCTTGAAAGAGAAGCAAATATAGTCTCTTTCATAGATTCCTGCCTTAAATAATCTGACACTCCCCTAACTTCTTTTTTACAAAACTCCATCGTGGCTTCAGGAGTCACATCTCTTTTTGATAACCCTGTGCCTCCTGTAGTTATTATTATATCAAACTTATCTTTATTATTTTCTAATGCATTTAATATCATATCATATTCATCTGGTATAATAATTTTTTCTATATTTGAAATCTTAGAATCTAATTCTTCTTTTAAAGTTTGTAGAATAATATCACCGGATTTATCTTGATATATGCCTTTATATGCCCTATCAGATACAGTAATAACAAGTATCCTCAACTGTAATCTCTCCTCCCTTAATTACCCTCGCAAATATGCCCCTCTTAGGCATAATACAATCACCAACTAACTTTTTTATATCGCATCCTTTATGGCATTCTTTTCCTATTTTTGAAACTTCTAATATAGTATCGCCTATATATATTTTAGTGCCTATTTCTAAACTATAAAGCTCTACACCTTTTGTAGTAATATTTTCTGCAAAATCACCAGGCTTTAAATTAGCATTCATTTTTTTATTTGTATACTCTATATCTTCAATTGCAAGCAAAGAAACCTGCCTATCACTTAATTTATCAAAATGAGCATCATTAAATACACCTTTATCTTCAACTAAAACAATACTTTTTACAGGTGTTTTTATAGTACCAGTATTTTTAGATATATTTAAAGATACTAAACCAAATTCTTTATTTTCCATATTCGCATTAGTATATAAAAAAAACAAAATTAGTCAATAAAAATTATCTATTATTTTTATTAACATATTTTTTTAATTTAATCAAAAACTCATTTTTACCATTCTCATCTGTAAGAATATACTTAAAAATAAATCTAAAATAAGGATGATAAACATATGTTGTTTCTTTTATTGTTATTTTTGTTTTATTTTCTCCTTCATCTTCTAATATATATGTCCACAAAACAGTAAATTCATTTTCTAATTTAACAATAGAAATCTCTGTTCTATCATCAGTATTAATCCTTCTTACTTCTGTCAGTTCTTGATATGTCTTTCTATTACTATAGGTTTGCATAATTTTTAATTTATCATCTTCTATCTTTTCTACACTAACAACAGATAAATATTTTAACCATATAGGATAATTCTCATAATTTACTAACAAGTCAAACAAATCATTTCTTTTTATTTCTAAAACAGAAGATTTTGTTTTTGTAAATGATGGATATAATTTTTTTCCTATATGGTTAGGTACTATTATCATTACAGCCATTAACACTAATGGAAGAATTATAAATACTGGAACTAAATAGAACATAATATTTATTTACTCTTATAAAAACATTAATTACAAGATGCCTTACCAGTTCTTACGTTTGTTCCGCCTGCTGTTTTTATCATGCTGATAATATTTTGATTTCTTGACTCACAAGCATAAGTATAGGCTGTTTTATTTAATTGTTTGCTTACAATATTTACATCTACTTTTTTATCCAAAAGAAATTTAACAGCTTCTTCTCTGCTATTGCCTGCTGCAACCATTAGCATAGTTTCTCCATCTCTTTTATCTTGTTCATTTAAATCAAGCTTACCATTATATAAAGGATATAAATATTCAATTACTTCAATATTTCCTCCAAGTATAGCAGATTTAAAAGCACTTGTAACATCAGCAGTGTCTCCTGCATACAAATTAGCTCCTTTAGTAACTAAATACTCAACTACATCTAAATAACCTATAAATGCTGCACAACCTAAAGCTGTTTGTTTTAAACTTGCTGTATCTTGAACTTCAATATCTTGTCCTGCTTCAACCATTCTTTTTATCTCTTCTAAATTCCCCTCTTTAACTGCATCAAACCATTTTGCATTAGGTCCTTTAGATTTTTCTCTATAAAATATTCTATGAGAAAGTCTTCTCGGATTTGCTAAATTTGTTAATTGCTCTGGAGTTAGCCTTGTAAATCTATCTACTTGCGAGTATAAAGATAACGACATAAATAAACTAATAATTATAAAAAATACACTTCTTTTCATTTTTACCCCCTATATGATAAAATTAGGCTTATTATACTTTATATTATAATATTATCAATACATTATATAAATAAAAATCTATATATACTCTATATCAGTAGAATTATTAAATTAGCACAAACTATATAAGCATTCTAAAATAACAAAAAATTGACAACTAAATAAAAGTTAGTATAATACTTAACATAATTTTAAAATGAAGTTTAAATCAATTTAAGGAAGTTTTATGAAAAAAATTATACTATTAATAATGGCTTTTTTAATAAGCTGCAATAATAATAATAAATCTGATGCCACACAAAATAATACAACACTTAATAACAATACAAACATAACAATCACTAACAATACCACTCAAAATACAAATCAAATTATAAGTAAGCAAACAATTGTAGCAAGAAATAAAAAACCTGAATTCAAAAATAAATATCCAATTAAAAATTATACAGAAGCAGAAGTCGATGAAATATTATACAAAACTATTGACACAGAATTATCAAATTATGAAATATCTGATAATTCCAAAAAAGAAAGAAGGGAAGAAGAAAAACAAAGATTAGAGCCTATAAAAAATTTGCTCTTAAAAAACATAAACAGTAAAGATGAAAATGGAAATAATGTATTGATGTTAATACCTGAACTTGATTATAGAAATTATGCTTATAATGATTTAGTGAAATGGCTTGTTGAACATGGAATTAGTTTAGATGATACTAGAATACTAAATTATAATTATACTGATGAAATAATAGATTATTTATTAGAAGCTGGAGTTAATTTTGATTATCAAACAGTATATAATAAAATTAACTCAGAAAATGATAATTATAATTTAATATCAAAATTGGTTAGAAAATTAGAATCTGCAAATTATTATTTTTCTGATATAGATTATCAATTACAAAGCGATTTATTATTTGAAGCTATTTTAAATGATAATTTAGATTTAGTAAGATTATTTTTAAAACTTGGTGCTGATATAAATTCCATAAACAGAATGAGAGATGGTTATGTAGGAACTCCTTTAATGTATAGTGCCTATTATGAAAAGTATGATATTATGGATTATTTAAAAGAAAATAATCCTGATATTACTATTCACTGCTTTCAAGATAGAGAAGAATTGGAAAGTATTCATACTTATGATAGCCATATATCTTTTGTATTGATGAAAAATTTTCCTGTTTTAAATCCTACAAATTTAATTAATACTGTTATCACTGGAAATAATAATGAAGATTTAATGATAAGAATATTAAATAAAATATCTCAAACTTTTAAATTTGCAGATACTAGCTATATTTATTCACCTGCCTCACAAAAAGAATTTACAAACAATAATGAAAAATATATTTTAATACAAAGTCATATATTAAATGAAGAATATATAGAAAATCTTATATTAATGGAAGAATATGTATATGATTTTGAAGTAAACGATAAATATTTTAATTATGTATCTATATGGAAAAGAGATAAAAACGATGAAAATAAAGCACAGTTTATAACAGGCTTTTATCCAATGCAAAATGATGACTACTCACAAACTTATGATATTGCTTCATCAGGAAATTATATGACAATAGAAGCAACTGATGATAATGGTACGTATTATTATACATTCATAATAGAAAATAATGATTTTTATTTAGATAAATTTTCTTTCTCTAAGTATAATATATCAAATAGTAAGGAAGAAAAAAACGAAGAGCATTATTATAATTACAAAACAGATGCTAATAAATTTAATCATACCAGCAGAATAAAAGCTATTGATTTAGAAAGAGGTTTCTTTAGCAAGTTAATAGAAGAATATAATAAATAAAAAATAATGAAGGGCTTTAGTTTTTAATTAACTCAAAGCCCCTTGTTTTTGTAAATCAATAATTAATTCATAAAAAATTAAAATTCTTTACCATTTCCTATTTTTATAATGAAACCAAGTCTTTTAGCATATTTTCAATACTTTGGCTAATTTAAAATATACTTATAATTTTTCTATTTCTTCTATACTCAATTCTGTATATTTAGAAATTGTATTAAAATCTATATTATCTTTCTTCATATTCTTAGCCATAGATATTTGATTTTCTTTAATACCTTCTTCTCTGCCTAACCTTCTTTCTTCTTCTAACATTATTTGATTACCATATAAGTATGCTTGCCTTTTATCATACTCATTCATCATTAATCTATCTTTAACAAAGTTATTATATCTTTTCTGTACTTCTTCCATTATAGGCTTTTCTTTTACTAATTCTGACATAATTTCCTCCTTATTATTTTTCTCTTTCATTGTAAAAAATTTAAGCCAGCAATTTAAATCTGGCTGTAATAAATCATATTTAAATTTTTTCAATTCTAATATATGTATTTGTAAATGGTCTGTTAATAATCTTTTATTATTAGTGTCATAAATCATATAACAGGAATGTATAGAATCATTATCATCTAAATTGAAATTAAGTAAATTTATATTTATTACAGGAGTTAAAGCATCATATCTTTCTCCATGTTTTAAAAGTTTATTGTAATTAGATGCCCAATAATAAAGTATTCTTTCTGGAAATCTTGAATTGCCTTGTAATTGTATTTCTATTATAACAACTGCCCCATTTTGAGTTATGCACTTAACATCTGCAATAGTTTCTTTATCTTCATAATTTTCTTTATAGTTAAAAGGTGTAAGTATTTCTACACTTCTAAAAGTTTTCATATTAGAATCAAGCATTATTGAATTAATAAAGTCAAGCACTATAGGGTTACTGTCTGATGATGAGAATAAATATCTCACAAAATAATCATTCAATACATTAATATTTCTGCTCATAACTTTATTATACAAAAATAATTACAAAAGTAAAGTTTTCATTATTTTCTTATTTGCACAGGAGCCAGACATATTGCAGTTAGGAATTCCTTAATTTCTTAAAGTATAGCATAGGTGTATCATAAT
>NZ_CAKVGN010000077.1 GCF_934747485.1 uncultured Brachyspira sp.
CTTCTTTTTCTTTCTCATATTCAAATATTAATTCTCTTAATCTTAAAAAATAATACGAAGCTGTAGTCTTATTAACCTTAACTAAAACTGAAGCTGTCCTTGCTGTAGTTCCTGCTACAAAATGTTCTATTAATTTTAATTGTTTTTCTTGACTTAATTTACTGCGTTTCATACTTTAATTTTAACAAATTTTAGTTATCTAGGACAACCCCAAAAACAATATTATAATACATGAAAAAAATCAAACTAAATACAAAGGCACACCAATTACTGATTCACTTATAGAGGCAAATAGAAAGTTTATAGTAGAAGCTGAGCAGTTAATATATTTGTTAAAGAAATATAATAGAAAAGAAGATAAAAATAATATGCTTATATTTATAGAAAATATATCATTTATTTTAGAGAATATAGCAAAACTATTTAAAAATGAAATAGATGATTTTAACAGCAAAGATTTAAAAGAGCCAATAAAAACAGATTCTTATATATTTTATAGGCTTCAAAATTGTTTTGATTCTATTAATTCTATAAATGCATCCATAAAAGATAATATGAATAATATATTTTAAATATACTGATAATCTTCTGTGAAATTAAATGTTGTAGAAACAATTATGTCTTTAGTTTTAATATTATTTTGCATAGCTTCATATATTGTGTTGTATGAATTGCTTATATGAATAAGATTATTAAATGTTTCTTCTTTAAAAATTTTATTAGAAAAACCATCTATTAATGCATCTTCTATATATTTGTAGCTTGTAAATTGACTTTTTAATATAGTGTAATTGTTAGAGCCTATATTAACTTTTACTCTCTCATCAAACCTAATATCTTTAAAAGCATTTTCTGTGCATATTTCTGGTACGAAGTTTATAATCTCTTCTCTTATATTTTTATCTGTTATTATATTTTTAATGTTGCTCATAAACATTTCATAATTTTGATGACTCTTTTCAAATTCTAATACATATTCTATTACAAAATATTCAATCTCTTCTCTTGTATATGGATATTTTTTGTAGGTGTAATCATATTGAAGAATAAAAAAGAATTGCTTTATAGAGAAAAACTCTTCATTGTTATCCCATTTATCAATATATTCAATTATTGCATTTTCAATACTTTCGCTATGATTATTATTTATATAGCATTCTGTAACAATTTCACCATCAGGCATTTTTGCGCCATATACTTTAATAATATTTACTCTGTTGTTTGCAAGCATGAAAGGAATCTCTTTACTTATTGCATACCATAAAAAAGAAGAATAATTATTGTTCTCATCATTTTTTATATATTCATTATAAAATTTTTCTTTTTCAATACTGCTTCCAAGACCTATTATAGGGCTTTCACATACACTAAATCTTTTTTTATTTCCAAGTATATAAGTGTCTATTTCATGATGGGAAACACCATTTAAAAAATCAATCATTCCATTAAAAGCACAGTAAACAAAATCATCAGCAACCAATTCTATAGCCTTATATTTATCACTAGCTATAACAGAACAATACTCATAAAAATCTTCTTCTAATATTGGAGCTTTTATGTAAAAATAAACAGAACAAAGCACACTGCTTTTCTCTTCAAGCTCTACAATTTTTGGCTCTATTGTTACATCATAAGTTAAAAGCCTGATAGTTTCATTTTCTATTTTATTTTTATCTTGTATGTTTTTATGAAGTCTATTTAAAAGTAATTGTTTGTATATATTCATAATTATATAATAACATTTAATTTATATTATTCAATATTTGTTTTATAGATACTGGTTTGAAGTTATGAATATCAGAAGCTGCGTTAAATGCTCTGTTATTATATTTTTTATCTTGATGCCAATGACCGTGAATTAAAATTGAGTTTTGATGATAGCCTTCCCATTCTAAGATAGGGTAGTGGAATAATATTATTTTTTTGTTTTCAAAACTAAGCACATGATAATCTTTTATAAAATTAAAAAGAGAATAATCAAACTTTTTATTTTCTAAAAAATTATCATTACTTCCTTTTATTAAATATTTATTGCCATTTAAGTTTTTTAGAAGCTCTGTTGTTTTTATATATCCTTTTTCGTTAGAGAAATCGCCAATTATATATATATCATCATTATTATTTACAACAGAGTTCCAATTATCAACTATTATTTTATGCATGTCACTGTAGCTTTTAAATAATAACTTTCTATTAGCATGCATACTGCCAAAAAAATGGGTATCCGAAATGAAATATATCATTATCTTTTAAGCATTTCCTAAAGATATGTATTTTATTCCTCTTTCAGTCATTCTTTGTTTATCGTATTGATTTCTGCCGTCAAATATAACAGGTTCTTTTAATAATTCTTTTATTTTGTCAAAGCTAGGTCTTCTAAACTCATTCCACTCTGTAACAAGTATTAAAGCATCAGCATTCTCTAAAGCTTCATAAGAGTTTTCAGCATAATATATCTTATCTCCAAATATAGCCTTAGCACTGTCAAAAGCTTTAGGGTCATAAGCTCTTATTTTAGCACCCCTTTCAAGAAGCATGTTAATGATTGTGATAGCAGGAGCCTCTCTCATATCATTAGTTCTTGGTTTGAATGCTAATCCCCATAAAGCAAAAGTTTTTCCGTTTACGTCATTATTATAATATTTTAATATCTTTTCAACGAAAATTTTTCTCTGATTAATATTTACTTGATGAGTAGCTTTAAGTAAATCAGAATTAATTCCATAGTCTGAGGCAGTTTTTATTAGAGCCTGCACATCTTTAGGAAAGCAGCTTCCGCCGTATCCAAGCCCATGAAATAAAAATTGATTTCCTATTCTTCGGTCGCTCGACATACCAATTCTCACCAAATCAGCATTAGCTCCCACTTTTTCACATATATTAGCAATCTCATTAGCAAAAGAAATCTTTGTAGCAAGAAAAGCATTAGCAGCATATTTAGTCATCTCAGCAGAACGCACGTCCATAATAATGATAGGGTTTCCAGTCCTTGTAAAAGGATTATAAATATCTCTCATAATGTCTATTGCTTTTTCAGAATCAGAACCAATAACAACTCTGTCAGGCTTTAGAAAATCATCAACAGCAGCCCCCTGTTTTAAAAACTCAGGATTAGAAACTACGTCGAACTCGCCATTATAATGCTTTTTAATAGCGTCCTCTACTAATTTATGAGTTCCTACAGGCACAGTAGATTTATCAACAATTACCTTATATCCATTCATAGCTTTGCCTATATCATTAGCCACAGAAAGTACAAAACTTAAATCGCAGCTTCCATCATCTCCGGAAGGAGTACCAACTGCTATAAAACAAGCTATAGATTTTTTTACAGCATAATCCAAATCATCTGTAAACTCTAATCTTCCTTCAGATACATTTGATACTATAAGCTCTTCTAAACCGGGTTCATATAACGGAGTGATTCCGCTTTTTAATTTCTTTAATTTTTCTTTATCATTATCTACACATGTAACATAATTTCCCATTTCGGCTAAACAAGCACCTGTTATAAGCCCAACATAACCGGTTCCTACTATACATAACTTCATAATTTTGCCTCTCTTTGCGATATAGACTTTTAATTTATTTTATCATATAATAAAGAAGTATATTGTCAAGTAAAATTTATAGATATAATGAATATTATCCGATAATAAATAATGGGTAATAATATTTTTTTAGAATACAAGGATTTTAAATGGACGATTATATAAAAAGTTTGCTTAAAGATTTCTTTGAAGAAGCTTTTGAAATGTTAGATAGATTGGAAGAGAATATTCTTATTCTTGATAAGGACAGAGATAATGTTGATGCTGTGCAGGAAATATTTAGAGCAGTGCATACTTTAAAAGGAAGTGCAGGTGCTGTAGAGCTTGTCGATACACAAAAATATGCCCATAGATTTGAGGATTTACTTGATTTAATAAGAGACAAAAAAATTAATGTTGATGATGCTACTATAGATATTTTATTAAAAGGAATAGATATTTTAAAAGAACTTATTAATAGTGCTAGTAATGAGTCTGTAAGTTCTATAAATATAGAAGAAGAGATAAAAAAATTAGATGATTTTAAAGCTTCAAAGTTAGGTTCGGAAGTAAACACAGATACAGAATCTTTAAGCAGTGTTTCAGAAGATAAAGTATCTGATAAAAATAAATATGAGAATTTAAATTTAGATAATAGCATACTAAGTACAATAAGAGAACATAAAGATGATGGTTTAAAAATAAAATTAGTATATGTTAAATTTAATGCCGAAAGCCCAATGAGAACTGTTGGAGGGGTTCAGGTATTTGTTGCTCTTAAAGATAAAGGTGATATAGTTACAAGTGTGCCTCCATTACAAAATTTGGAGGGAGATGAATTCTATCAGGATGTAATATATTTATTAGCTACACCAGAAGAAGATAATGATATAATTAATGATATAACTTTTCCGGAAACAACAGAGGAAATAAAAATAGAAGAGTTTATATTAGAAGATTATGAAAAAATGATTGCAAGCAAAAATGCAAAAGAGATATCTTCTGCTAATAAAAAAGAAGAGAAAGTATCAAAAGATAAAAAAATAGATAGACAAAGCTCTTATTTGAGAGTGGAAAGCGATAGAATAGATGCTATGATGAATCAGGTTGGAGAGCTCGTTACAAATAAAAGTTCGTATATTCAGTATGATGATGATTTGTCTTCATATAGTAAATTAATATCTAATTCAATAAATGATATAAAAAAATATTATAGAGATACTATAGTTCAGATTCTTAGAAAATTTGAAGATTATGCACAAAAAAAAGAAATAAAAGATTTGAGAGCCAATTATATTAACAGTTTTAATAATAAATTAAATGAGATATCAAAGATAGAAGATAGTTTTAAGTATACTTTAGATAGATATAGGAGTTCTTATCAGCTTCTTACAAGAGTAACGAATGAATTGCAAGAGACTGTAATGAAAATAAGAATGGTTCCTATAGCACAGACATTTAATAGATTTCCTCGTTTAATAAGAGATTTATCAAGAGATTTGGGTAAAGAAATTAAATTGGAAATGTATGGAGAAGATACTGAGCTTGATAAGTCTGTAATAGAAACTTTGGTTGATCCATTGGTGCATATTATAAGAAATGCTGTAGACCATGGTATAGAAATGCCTGAAGATAGGGTAAGTGCAGGAAAACCTAGAGTTGGCAGTGTGATTTTACAGGCTTCTCATGAAGGCAACCTTATCATTATAAAAATATCAGATGATGGTAAGGGAATGCAGCCGCATAAAATATTTGAAAGTGCTGTTAAAAAAGGTCTTGTATCTGCAGATGCTAAATTAACAGAACAGCAGATGCTTGAATATATATTTGCTCCCGGTTTTTCTACCGCCTCAAAAATTACAAATGTTTCCGGAAGAGGGGTAGGAATGGATGTTGTTAAAAAAAGTTTAGAGAAGATTAATGGTACTGTTGGTATTGATACAGAATATGGAAAAGGTTCTACTTTTTCTTTAAGAATACCTTTAACAGTTGCTATTATTCAGGCTTTGATAGTGGATGCAGAAAAAGAATATTATGCAGTTCCTATTAACAGTATATTAGAAACTATAAAAATAGACCCTGCAGAAATACAAGAGTTAGAAGGTACTGAGGTTATTAAGGTAAGAGATGAGGTTGTTAATATACTTAGCATAAAAGAATTATTTAAGCTTCCTTCAAGGTACACTGATATAAAATCATATTATGCCGTTATTATATCTTCTGAAGATAAAAAAGTTGCTTTACTTGTAAATAACCTTATGGGTGAACAGGATATTGTTATTAAAACTCTTAAAGATGCTGTAACAAGGTCTGAAGGTATAGCTGGAGCTACAATTTTGGGTGATGGAACTGTTAGCTTTATACTTGACATTCAAACTATAGTTGGACTTGGTACTAAAAGAATTATAGAGAGAGGCAAAATAAATACTAAAAATACTTCTAAAAATGATCTTAGAAGTTTTATCAGCAAATTAAAAAATAATGAAATACCAGAGGCTAATGAATTAAATAGCTAATATTTTATTGATTATTAATAAAAGCCTTCACTTTTAGCATCTTTGCTCATAAGTTCTTTGATGGTATCTTGTATATTGGCATTATTGAAAAGTATATTGTAAATAGCTTCTGTTATAGGCATATATATATTATTATTTTTAGCGTATTCATATGCAGCTGTTGTAGCGTATACACCTTCTGCTACTTGTCCGTGAGAATTAGCTATAACCTCTTGATATTTTTTTCCCTTTGCAAGTTCTCTTCCAAGTCTGTTATTTCTGCTTAATCCGCTTGAGCAGGTTACTATTAAATCTCCTATTCCAGAAAGACCATACATAGTATCTGTTCTTGCTCCTTTACTTAAAGCAAATCTCACTATTTCATGAAGCCCTCTTGTGATAAGTGCTGCTTTAGTATTATCTCCTAAATTAAGTCCATCAACTATACCGCCTGCTATAGCTATGATATTTTTTAAAGCCCCGCCTATCTCCACCCCTTTTTGGTCAGTAGAATTATATATTCTAAATTTAGGAGGCACAGTTAAAGTATCTCTCACATATTCTGAAACTCCTTTCTCTCCTCCAATCACAACAGCAGTAGGAACCCCTTTAGCAACTTCTTCAGCATGTGAAGGACCAGAAAGTGTGAGAATGTTTACATCTCCTGATATTATACTCCTCGCAACTTCACTCATGGTTTTACCAGTGTTTCTATCTAATCCTTTTGTTGCAGATATTATTATTTGTTCATTACTTATATATGGTTCTATGTTTTCACAAGTATTATGGAATGCAAAAGATGGAGTTACAATAATAACTATTTTAGCATCATTGATAACTTCACCAAGCTCCATGCTAAATTGTATTTCTTTGTTTAACTCTATATTGTTTAAGTAATTATCATTTTTATGGAATTTATTAAGATTATTATAGCTTTCTTCACTATGCACCCACACTTTAATATGATGTTTTTCAGAAAAAATATTAGCTAAAGCAAGCCCCCAACCGCCGGCACCTATAATTGCAACATTTTCCATTAATATGAACCCTAGTTTTATTTATCATTTAGTATTAAAAATAATGATATATTATTGCTGTGCAGTACATACTACATCACTTATTTTTAAATATGGCGATATATTTCTAGAAAAAGTTACTTTAACTTGAGTTTCACTTAATATTTCTACTACACCTGTTACAGTACCGCTTTGAAATGCATAAGAGTTAGCATTTTCTTTGGCTGTTGGAGATATATTATTTATAGTACCATCATATTTTATTTCCTCACCAGTATCTTTAGGAGGATTGTCTTTATCACTAAATCTTAATTTTATGATAGAAGTATTACCGCTAGTTAAATTAACCCAAAGATAAGCACTGCCTATAACAGGACTTGTGCTTCTTAAACCTTTATCTGTTGTCAATAGTGCTGTTTTATCTGCAGATATAGGACCTGTACTTGCCTTACAGGATATAAAAAATATTATTGATAAAAAAATAGCTATAAAACTTATTACTTTATTCATAATAATAACATCTCCAATTATATATTATAAGTATAATAAATTTATTTAATTTAGTCAATAATAGATTTATTTATTATGGTGTAGTTTCACATACAGCTTCCATTATTTTTATATATGGAGTTACATTTTGCGTAAAATATACTTTTATTCTCCTATCATCTAATACTTCTAAACTTCCTGTAAGTGTACCTGTTTGAAATGCATATGTATTAGTATTATTTTTATCAGTCAATGACATTGTGTTAGTGATGCTATTTGCTGAATCATAAATTATTTCACCTGTTCCTATATCTGGACCAGTATCAGTACCAAAATTTAAAGATATTTTATCAGTGGTTGTTACCCAAAGATATGCTTTACCCAATACTGGAAAACTACTTTTATAATTACTGCCGTTTATTAAAGATTGATTTTCTGGTGCTGTTGTAGTTACTTTGCATGATATTAAAAATATTATAAATACAGTTATTAATATAACAGTTTTTTTCATAAAAAACTCCAAACTTTTATATACTTATAATTTATTATCGACATATAATATCTTAATTTTTATTAATTACTTATATTTTTTATAAGTTATTTATTGTCTGTCTTATTACATATAATATTTTGAATATTTAAATATGGCTTATACATTGTAGCAAAACTTATATTGATTTTAGTTTGACTCATAAATGTAAGAGTTCCAACTATTTCTTCATTATTAAAAGCATAATGCGGTGCTTCGCCGTCAATGGCAGAATTACTTATATCAAATCTATCTTTATCAGTAGACGGAAAAGAGCTGCCCCCTATCCATATATAAATACTTATACCATTATCATTTGTTATGAGAACATTTAATTTTTCGTTTTCATTTTGTCCTACTTGATTTTTACTAATATATAACCAATGATAATTCGTTTGGTTTTTAAGATCATTTTTCGCTTGATACGGAATTTGAAATAAAGGACTTTGACAAGTATTAATAAAAATAAATGAGAATAAAATAAAAAATGAATAAAACGCTACTTTAACAATTTTTCATCCCTCCATGAATTAATATCCTATTATTACTTAGTACAGATTACATCTCTTACACTAAGATATGGCGGAGTATTTCTTACAAAACTAATTTTTATTTGGTCGCCTGATAATACACTGAAATTGCCGGACATTACACCATTTTGAAAGCTATAGTTACTGCTTCCTTTTTCCTGATATAATTTATCTATAATTTCTTCTCCACCTATGGGAGTTGGAGTTGCTGTATTATTAGCAAGCACTATAGCTATAGCGATAGTATTTGTTGCTGTAGTTTCTACACGTAATTTATAATCTTGACCTAATATAGGGTCTATGCTTGTATAAGTATCTGGATTTTCTATTGCTGTTGCTGTTGTTTCAAATTTTTTACAGCTCATAAACATTATAGATATTATAAAAATAACAAATAAAAGCAGAAATATTTTTTTAGTCATAAGAAAACTCCATTAAACTCATATATATATATTATAATAAATTTATAATATATAGTCAAATACTATTTATTTTATCGGATAAATAATCATAAAAATAAATGAGTAAATAAAAAAATTATATTATATTAAAATGTTTTAGAGCATTAAATATTCCATCATTATCAACATCATCTGTAATATAATCTGCTATTTTTTTAACACCTTCATTGGCATTGCCCATAGCAACCCCTATTGCAGCATGTTCAATCATAGTTATATCATTACCCCCATCTCCAAAGGCAATAGTATCTTCCAATTTAATGCCATAATACTCTATAATTTTATCTATGCCTATATGTTTTCCTCCGCCCTTAGTATTAACATCTGTAAAAGCTGGATGCCATCTGCTTGATTCGCAATTTTTAAATATTTTGCTCATTAATTGTTTTTCTTTATTCTCATCTACAAATAAATTAATCTGAAGTACATTGTCAATATTTTCTTCTAAAAAACTATAATAATTATCAACAGCCGGTATTGGAAGATTTATAGATTTTGAAACCTCTTCAACTTCTTTTGTAACATAATTAATAAATATACCGCTATTCATCATAATAGAGCAGGGGAATAGTTCTTTGTTTTTTAAATAGTCTATTAAAGAATATATTTCTTCTTTTGCTATAGAATGCCTATATATAGATTTATCTCCTATATAGCAATCAAAGCCATTAGCCGTAATATAACCATCAAAAACTAAATCATCTATATTGTTTATATGTTTTTTTATTCTTCCTGTAGCTATAAAAACTTTAATTCCTTTTTCTTTTAAAAGTCTTATAGCCTCTTTTGAAGAATCTGAAACTTTATGAGTATTAAAACTCACCAAAGTTCCGTCTATATCAAAAAAAGCTGCTTTTATCATATATGCATATCCTTAAATTATTATATTATATTAAAATGTTTTAGGGCATTATATACCCCTTCATTATTAACATCATCTGTAATGTAATCTGCTTCTTTCTTTAGTTCTTTACTCGCATTTCCCATAGCAACGCCGATATGAGCATGTTTAATCATACCAATATCGTTTTCTCCATCTCCAAAAGCAATAGTTTCAGACAAATCTATTTTATAATATTCTGTAATTTTATCTATACCTACTTCTTTGCCTCCATATTTAGAATTAATATCAGCAAAATACCAATTCCATCTGCTGGATTTTGAATTTTTTAATATATTATTCATCAAATATTTTTCTTTATTCCTGCTTATAAAAACATTTAACTGCAAAATTTTTTCATAATTTTTATTAATATAATCTTTAAAATCTACAACTTCTGGTTTTTTATCTTTAGATAGAGAATAAATCATATTAATAATACAGTTTGTGTAATTAATAAACATATTATCACTGGTAACAATCCTGCAAAGAAATTTATTGCTTTTAATATAATCTGTTAAAGCAAATAAATCATCTTTATCCATCGAAACTCTATGTATTTCTTTAAGCTTATTATTTTCATTAACAAAGCAGCAGCAGCCGTTTAATGTTATATATCCATCAAAATCATCTAAATTATCTATTTTAAATAAAGCCCTTCCAGTTGCTATAAATACTTTAATACCTTTTTCTCTAAGTCTTTTAATAGCTTCTTTAGATAAATTAGAAATCCTACGATTTTTAAAACTTACCAAAGTTCCGTCTATATCAAAAAAAGCAGCTTTTATCATAGAATTTAGCTTATTAAACCATAATGCTTCAAAGCTTTACACACCCCATCATTATCAACATCATCTGTAATATAATCAGCTACCTCCTTAACACTGTCATTAGCATTTCCCATAGCAACACCAATACCTGCCGCTTTTATCATGCCAATATCATTACCTCCGTCTCCAAAAGCAATAATCTCAGATAAATCTATTTTATAATACTCTATAATCTTATTAACTCCTACCTCTTTGCCTCCATGTTTAGAATTAACATCTGCAAAATTAGGATTCCACCTGCTTGATTTAGAATTCTTTAATACATTATTAATTAAATAACTCTCTTTATTTTCATCTACAAAAATATTTAACTGTAAAATTTGTTCATAATTTTTATTAATATATTCTCTAAAATTTACAGACTCTGGAATGACAATCTTATTCTCATCATACATTTTTTTTACATCATCATCTATATAATTAATAAATATATCTTTGCTTGTTATAACACTGCATAAAAATCTGTCCTTATCAAGATAATCAACCAAACTAAATAAATCATCTTTATCTAAAGAAACTCTATATATCTCTTTAAGCTCATTATCTTCATCAACAAAGCAATTACATCCGTTTACTGTTATATATCCGTCAAAATCAACTAAATCCTCTATTTGAAATAAAGCCCTCCCGCTTGCTACAAATACTTTAATACCATTTTCTCTAAGTTCTTTAATAGCCTTTTTAGACGAATCAGAAATCTTGCGATCTTTAAAATTCACCAATGTGCCATCTACATCAAAAAAAGCAGCTTTTATCATTTGTATTATTCCTTAAATAAAAATTAATCTATTAAATTAAAATGTTTTAAAGCTTTATATACTCCCTCATTATCAACATCATCTGTAATATAGTCTGCAATTTCTTTTACTTCTTTGTTAGCATTTCCCATAGCTACACCAATATGAGCATGCTTTATCATACTAATATCATTTTCCCCATCACCAAAAGCAATAGTCTCTTCTAATTTAATTCCATAATGTTCTATGATTTTGTCTATACCTATATGCTTTCCTATATCTTTTATATTAACATCAAAAAAAATTGGATGCCATCTGCTTGAACTAGAGTTTATTAATATATTATTCATTATCTCTTTTTCTTTATCTCTGTCTGAAAATATATTAATCTGAAATATATCATTTATATTATTATATATATATTCTATAAAATTATCTATAACATTCGCTTTAACATTTACCATATTATAAAACATATCTATAGTCTTATGAGTATTTGTATAAATATCCTTACTTGTCATAATAGAACATGGCAGGTTATGATTTTCTAAATAATGACATAGATTTTTTAAATCATTTTGGTTTAATGTAATTTTATATATTTCTTTTTTGTCTATATAGCATGCTGAACCATTAAAAGTAATATATCCATCAAACTCTATATTATCCAAATTATCTATCTGATATAAAGCTCTTCCTGTCGCAATAAATACTTTTATATTTTTTTCTTTGAGAGTGTAAATTGCTTTTTTTGATAATTCAGATATTTTATGTGTATTAAAACTCACCAAAGTTCCGTCTACATCAAAAAACGCTGCTTTTATCATATATTTAATAACCTATTTTTATAAAAATTTAACTGCTATATTATATATTAAATTATATAAAAAAGCGAGTGAAAGGTTTTTACTTTCATGTTTAGGAGCCATACATATTGCACGTTTTTTAGTTTAAAAAAAGCAGGTATTCCTTATAATTTAATTAACT
>NZ_CAKVGN010000078.1 GCF_934747485.1 uncultured Brachyspira sp.
ATGACTTTTGTACACAAGAATTAACTTTAGAGAAAGCAAATAAAAACATACAAAAATATAATTATTTTTGGAATTATAAACGAATACATTCTGCTTTAAATTATGATACACCTATGCTATACTTTAATAAATTAAGGAATTCCTAACTGCAATATGTCTGGCTCCTGTGCATAAACATACAATTGAATAGTTGAAAAATATCTAAAATAAACAAAATAATTTTATAATAATTAGAATTATTTTTATAAAAGCTTATCTAAAATTAAAAAAATATAATAATTTTTGAATCATAAATACATGTCTTTAAATTATGAAGCTCATTTTATTATTTTAATAAACTAATTAATAGAATATTTTTTATCATATAAGAATATCATATCTTGATTTTTGGGAGGTGTAGTTTTCATTTATTTCAATCTTATTAAGAATTTTCTCAAATATTATATAAAATATTAAAAAAAATATTAAATTTATTGACAATCATGTTTAATTTTCTATACTTATTAACATAAGAATTAAATATAATTTTTTTGGAAGAATTATGTATAACATAACAGATTTCAATATGAATTATTTTTCATTAGCCGGTAAAAATGCAATAGTTACCGGAGGAAATACAGGTTTAGGACAAGCTTTTTCATTAGCTTTAGCTACAGCTGGTGCTAACATATTTGCCCCTACTATTATGGATGATAATGGTGAGACAAAAAAACTTGTAGAAGATAGAAATGTAAAAATGGAAATTATGGTTGGAGATATAACACAAAAAGGTTTTCCTAAAAAGATTGTTCAGGAATGCGTAAACAAATTTGGTTCTGTTGATATATTGGTAAACTGTGCTGGAATGTGTATAAACAGACCTAATGTTCTTGATTTTACAAGAGACGAATGGGATAAAATGATAGCATTAAATTTAACAGCAGCTTTTGAAATGAGTTATGAAGTAGCTCACTATTACATACCTCAAAAAAGCGGAAAAATAATTAACATATGTTCTATGTTTAGTTTTTTGGGCGGTCAATGGTCTCCAGCTTATTCTGCTTCTAAGCATGGTATTGCAGGACTTACTAAAGCTTATTGTGATGAATTAGCACAATTTAACGTACAAGTTAATGGCATTGCTCCTGGATATTTTGCTACACCTATTACTAAAGACACAAGAGCCAATCCAGAATCTAACCAAAGAGTATTAAATCATATACCTACTAATCGTTGGGGGGATACTCATGATTTAATGGGAGCAACAGTATTTTTGGCTAGTAAAGCATCTGATTATGTTAATGGACATATTTTATGCGTAGACGGAGGATACTTAGTAAGATAATAAATTATTTAAAATAATAAATTATTAAAAATAAATTAAATGATTAATATAATAGGAGTAAACTATGAAATGGAAACAAGTAGAAATTCATGAATCTAAAAGTAAATTATCTAGAGAAGAAATAGTAAAAGGGCTTTTAAATATTCTTCCTAAAGAACAAGTTATAACAGATGAACAAACATTAAAAGAAAACAGCTGTGATAGGTTTAGAAAATATCCTTCAAAAGGTTTTGGCATATATACTCTTCCTTATCCTGCTGCAGTTGCTAAAGTAAAAAGCACAGAAGAAGTTTCTAAAGTATTAAAATTTTTAAATGATAATAAAATCAACTGTGTACCAAGAACAGGAAGTACAGCTACTGAAGGCGGTTTGGTTGCTACAAGAAGTATAGGTCAATTATCTACTTATTATGGTGCTATAGAAGATATGATAGTTGGAGTGGAAGCAGTATTTCCAGACGGCACTATCACTAGAATAAAAAATGTTCCAAGAAGAGCTGCCGGACCTGATATTCGTCATGTTATAGTTGGTAATGAAGGTACTTTATGCTATATTACAGAAGTTACAATTAAAATATTTAAATATATGCCTCAAAATATGGTTTATTTAGGCTGGAAAATTGATGATATGCATAAAGGCTTAGACATAATACGTGAAATAATAGTAAGCGGTTTACGTCCTTCATTATGCCGTGTTTATTCTGAAGAAGATGCTCATCAGCACTTCTATGCTTGGCATGAAGGTAAATGTGTTTTAACATTCGCTACTGAGGGGCTTGCTTCTATAGCAAAAGCAGCATCAGAAGAAATAATAAAAATAGTAGAAAAACATCAAGGCGTTGAAAGAGTTGATCCTAAACTTATAGAAAATTGGTTTGCTAATTTATGCTGGGGACAGGATAAAATAGATGCAGAAACTGCAGATATGAAAGCTAATCATAGATTGGGATATACTACCGAAGTTTCAGGTACTTGGGCTGTAATAAAACAAATATATGATAATTGTATAGCAAGAATTAAAAAAGATTTTGCTCATATGGACGATATTACTATGTTAGGTGCACATTCTTCCCATAGTTATCAAAATGGTACTAATTTGTATTTTGTATACGATTACAATATAAATTGCAAACCTGAAGATGAAATAAATGAATATCATATACCTTTAAATGCTATGATAGTAGAAGAAACTTTAAAGGCTGGCGGTTCTATGTGCCATCACCATGGTATAGGAAAATATAGAACAGAATGGACTAAAGAAGAGCATGGCAGTGCTTATTATATCTTAGAAAAATTGAAAAAGACATTTGACCCTAATGATATTATGAATAAAGGTTCTATATTTAGAGATAATTAATTTATAAATTTTATATGTTTTTAGGTTCCTTGCTATATGATAAAAATTATATAGCTTTGGAACCTTATTTATGGAGTTTCATTATGAGCAAAAAATATATTTTAGGTATAGACGGCGGTTCACAAAGTACAAAAATAGTTATTTTTGATACTGATGGAAATATTATTTGTGAAGGAAAAGAAAGTTTAAAGCCAATGATATATAGAAAGCCGGGATATGTTGAACACCCTGATGATGATTTATATGATTCATTAAAAATAGCAAGCAAAAAAGCATTATCCAATTTCAAAGGCGATTTAAAAGATATAATAGGAGTTGGCCTATGTACTATAAGATGCTGTAAGGCATTTTTAAAGGCTGATGGAAGTTTGGCTGAGCCTGTAATGAGCTGGATGGATGTTAGAGCTTATACACCTTATGTGCATGAAAACAAAGAAGTTAAATACATAACAGCTTCTACTGGTTATATGACTCATAGACTTACAGGCGAGTTTAAAGACACTATTTCAAATTCTATACCATTTCAATTTCCAACAGATATAAAAACTTGGAATTGGGATTCTAACGATGAAGCTTTCAAGAAATTTAATGCTCCAAGAGATATGTTTTTTGAGTTACAAATGCCCGGCACTATATTAGGATATATTACCAAAAAAGCCTCTGAAGAAACAGGAATACCTGAAGGCATACCAGTTATAGCAACAGCAAATGATAAAGCTGTAGAAGCCTTAGGGGCAGGACTTATAGATCATGATACTTGTTTAATTTCTTTAGGTACTTATATAGCTTCTATGGTTTTGGGAAGCGAGAATACAGATGATGGAAAGAGTTATTTTACTAATTTTGCTGATATACCAAATGAGTATTTATATGAAAGCTCTGGAATAAGAAGAGGAATGTGGACTATAAGTTGGTTTAGAGATTTGCTTGGAGAAGAAGTAATAAATAGAGCTAAAGAAAATAATATGCATCCGGATCAGTATCTTGATAATTTAGCTAAAGATATTCCTGCCGGTACTTATGGCTTAATGGTAATTTTAGATTGGCTTGCTTTAACTAGTGAACCTTATAAAAGAGGTGTGATGATAGGATTTAATGAAAAACACCATGCAGAGCATATATTTAGAGCCATTATCGAAGGAATAACTTTAACTATGAAAAATCATGCTTCAAATATGTTTAATGAATTAGGTATAAATCCAAAGAGGCTTATAATTTCTGGAGGCGGTTCAAATAGTCCTGTATTTATGAAATGCATGGCTGATGCTTTCGGACTTCCTGCATATAAAAATGTTGTTAATGGTGCTGCAAGTTTAGGTACGGCAATAAATGTTGCAGTTGGACTTGGTGTTTATTCTGATTATAAAGAGGCTGTAGAAAAGATGGTAAAAATAAAAGAAGTTATAGAACCAGATATGAAAAATAATGATATATATAATAGAATGAATGAAGTTTATAAAAGCATACCTTCTTCTATAGAAAATGTATTAAAGAGAAGTCATGAGATTTTTAAATAATATTTATGATTTTTATCATTTTAATTCTTTTATATAAATTAGCTATTGTTTAATTATGGCTAAAATAATGGAGTGCAATATGAGTGATATATCTAATACAAGCAATAAATTAAGATATTTTAGAATATTCTTGTTAATATTAGGTTCTGGAGTAATATACCCTGTTTTGTATTTGAGGCAGAATTATCAGACCTCTATAACATTAATATTTGATATGACGGTTCAGGAACTTAACTTTTTATATTTGATTTTAGGCATTATGAATATAATAGGATATGTTCCAAGCGGATTATTAGCAGATAGATTTTCAGCTAGAAAGCTAATTTCATTATCGTTGTTTCTTACAGGAGCTTTTGGACTTTGGTTTGCTCAAATACCAGATAAAAAATTTCTTATTTTTATATACATAGGATGGGGAATTTCTGCTGTATTTACATTTTGGAGTGCTTTAATGAAAGGTATAAAGTTATTAGCTAAAAAAGATGAGCAGGCTAGAATATTTGGTTTTTTAGATGGAGGAAGAGGATTGATAGAAGCTATACTTGGTGTTATAGCTGTAAGTATGTTTGCATTTATATTGGGTAATAACACTAATGATGAAGTATTAACTAAGAAAGCATTGCAGTCCATTATATATATGTATTCATTTTTATGTATATTTATAGCTGTACTAATTTTTATTTTTCTTAAGGAAGATAAAGAAGATAATGAACCTAATAATATTCATGAAGATAAACCTATAATAAAAAGAAGTATGCTTGGGGATATAAAAATCTTACTTGGTATTAAGGAATATTGGTTAGCTACAGCTATAATATTTTGCGGCTATACTATTTATTGGACAGTATATTATTATTCAGGATTTTTAACAGTTAATCATGGTGTTACAGCAGTAATGTCAGGATATATTTCTGTAGCAATGTTATGGATGCGTCCTGTTGGAGGAATGGGCGGAGGCATGCTCGGAGATAAAATAGGCAGAACTGTTACTATTTCAATAGCTATGTTTTCTGGTGTTGTATTATTACTATTAATGTCATTATTTAAATCTCTTCCTATATTTATTTATTATGTATTGGTAATATTAACAGCATTAATAGGATATGCTTTAAGAGGTTTATATTGGTCTACATTAGATTACTGCGATATACCTGAACATATTTTAGGTAGGGCTATAGGTCTTATGTCTATGCTTGGATATTCTGTAGATATTTTTATTCCATATATTGGAGGAAGAATATTTTCGTATTATAATGATGGTCCAATGGCATATACCGTTTATTTTTTAGTGTCAGCATTTATAGGATTAATAGGACTCACAGTTACTTTGATACTTCATTTCAGATTGAAAAAAGCATCAAAATTATAAACGGAGGATAATGCGTATGAAAGAAAATAAGTTAAGATTATTAGCTTTTATTCCAGCCGCTATTGTTCTTATAACTGTAGTAATTACATCCATATTAATTCCAAAATCTTTTATTAGTGTATCTACTAAAATAAATGATTTTATTTTGGATAAGTTTAGCGGTATATTGAGTTTAACTGCATTTTTGAGTTTAGTATCATGTTTTATAGCATATTTTTCTAAAATCGGCAACATAAGAATAGGAGGAGAAAATGCTAAACCAATGTTTTCGCGTCTTAAAAGTTTTTATATTACATTATGTACAACAATAGCTGCAGGTATAGTATTTTGGGGGACAGTAGAACCTAGCTATCATTTAGCTTATCCACCTGCATCTTTAAATATAGAGCCTTTCTCCAAAGAAGCTATTAAATTTACTATAGAAACTATGTTTATGCATTGGACTTTTAATCCATATGCTATATATACTTTACCTACAATAGTATTTGCATTAGCATATTTTAATTTAAAAAAGCCTTTTTCTGTATTAAGTCAATTTTCTTTTTCCAAAATAGAAAATAAAGATTGGTTATTTCAAATTATAGATGCTATATGCTTGTTATCATTGTCAGCCGGCATTATATCTTCATTTATGACTGTTACAATTAATATAGGCGGAGCTGTGTCATCTATAACAAAAATAAAAAGCGGAGAATTATTATGGGCTGTTATATTAATAGTTATGTTTATATTCTTTACTTTATCTTCTATCAGCGGGCTTGCAAAAGGTATAAACATATTATCCAATTTTAATATGTTAATATATTTTATAATATTGGCATTTGTAATATTATTTGGTCCATTTAGTTATTCTTTAAATTCTTCTATAGAATCTTTTGGAGGATATTTAAGCAACTTTTTTGATAGAAGTTTGATGACAGGTACTATATTTGAAGATCCATGGTCTAAATCATGGACTACTTTTTATTGGTCTAATTGGATTGCATGGGCTCCAATATCAGCATGCTTCTTAGGGAGATTAGCTTATGGTCATAGAGTTAAAGATGTTATACTTTATACGTTTATATATCCTTCAATATTTTCTATCGTTTGGATAACTTTTTTTAGCGGATATTCTATATATTTGCAAATTAATAATAAAATAGATGCTATAAGTTTAATAAATAATGGAAATATTGATTTAATTCCATATATTATATTAAATCATTTACCTCTTGGTAATATTTTAGTTCCATTTTTTCTTATTATAGTTTTTATAAGCTTTGTTACTTCAGCAAATTCAATGACAAATGTTATGGCAGCATTATCTTCTACTGGAATAACTCCAGATAATCAAGAAGCAAAAATGTCTTATAAATTATTTTGGGGTATATCTATAACAATTATAACATATGTTATGCTAAAATATACTAATATAGATGGTATAAAAATGTTTTCTAATCTTGGCGGATTTCCTGCTATGTTTTTTCAAATATTTTCTTTTATTAATTTAATGATTATAATAGCTAATAAACATAAAGATAAATATAAAAATATTTTTTAGTTTTATATAGGGCAGCATATTTATATATACTGCCTTTTTTATTAAAACCAATACCTAAATCCAAAATCTCCATAGAACCTAAAGAAATCACTAAATACCCAACCACTATTTTCAGGATACCAACCAAACGTAGCAAAACCTCTGCTTCCTATAGATATAACACTCAATGCCGGAGTTAATTGCAAGAATATTTCCCAATCTTTTTCCACTATAAATGACACTCCGACTGGTATTCTAAAATCTGCTTCTATGTTTATGTACTTATTTCCAAAATTAAAAATAGCCTCTATCCCGGGTCCTAAATAAAGCATTACATCAGAATTACCCAATTGCCCCAATCTAGCTGTATATCCCCACCAATCTGCACTGGCACTGAAACCAAACCATGATGCACCTTTATTAGATATACCAATATTTAATATTCCTCCAAACATAAAAGGTATTCCTTCAAATTTTCCTGTTACTGCTAATGAAGTTTGAAGAGGGAAGCTAAATCTTAAAGAAAACCCTAATGCAGAACCTGTTGGAAAATAAGAAAACAGTTTTTGACTGGATGCCGTATAAATTAAAACAACAAAAATTAAATATATTGTTATTTTTTTTAAGATGATTAAAAATTTCATAGCGAATAGTATAAATATATTTCATTTTTAAAGCAAATACTATATACAATAAATTTTTTATTTTCTAAAATTTAAAAAATATGCCTGTAGAATTTTTTAATTCATACAGGACATATTTTCAAACTATTTATCTAATATGTGTACTTTTAATGACAATGATGGCCGCAATCACAGCTTGTTACTTTTATATCTATATTTTGCGTATTCACATTTTCAACATTCGATTTCTCCCCTATCGGATAAAGAAGTCTTAAAGCGTTAAGAACAACTATAACTGTAACACCAGTATCAGCAAATATTGCAAGAGCTATAGAAGCAAGACCAAAAGCTCCAAGTATTATAGCACCAAATTTAATTATTAAAGCAAGCAATATATTTTCTAAAACAACAATATGATTTTTTTTAGCAAGTTTAATAATAGCAGCCACTTTAGAAGGTTTATCGTCCATTATAATAATATCAGCATTTTCTATAGCCGCATCAGAACCAAGTCCCCCCATAGCAATACCAATATCAGCACGTGCCAAAGAAGGAGCATCATTTATTCCGTCGCCTACAAATATTGAAACTTTACTATCTTTCATCATATTTTCTAATACATTTACTTTCTCTTCAGGTAAACATCCGCCATTAAATGATTGTATATTATTCTCTTTTGCAAATGAAGTAACACGTTCTATATTATCGCCGCTAATTAATGCAGTTTCTATATTCATAGAATTTAATAAATCAATTGCCTCTTTAGTGTCTTCTTTTATAATGTCATCAATGTAAAAAGCACCCGCATATTCACCGTCTATTGAAATATAAACATTAAATTTCTTATCAATATTATCTGGAAGCTTAATATTATTTTGTTTTAATAAATCAAGCTTTCCTATAAAAATATTTTTACCCTCTATAATTGATGATGAGCCTTTACCCCTAATATCTTTATGTGATGTTATTAGGCTTTCATTTATTTCATGATTTTTTTTGTAATGCTCTACTATAGATATGGCTATAGGGTGAGAAGAGCCTAGTTCTGCCAAAGCTGCATATTTAATTAATGTATCATCATCATATATGCCAGTATTTTCTATCTCTCTTATATAAAACTTACCTTTGGTGAGGGTTCCTGTTTTATCAAATATTACTTTTTTAGTTTGAGCAAGCAAATCTAAAAACACCCCGCCTTTAACCATTATTCCAAATTTAGAAGCTCGTCCTATAGAAGCAAAATATGTTAATGGAATACCAACCATAAAAGCACAAGGACAAGAAACTACAAGCAATGTAAGAGAACGGGCAAACCAATCATTAAAAAATTCTTTTCCATATACTATGGTTGGTATTATAGTAAGTAAAATAGCACCAAATACAACTATAGGAGTATATATTCCGGCAAACTTTGTAATGAATTGCTCTATGTTAGCTTTTCTATTTTGAGACTCTTGAACTAATTTTAATATCTTTGCTATTGAGGACTCGGCATACACTCTAATTACTTTTGCTTTTATACTGCTTTCACCGTTTATAGTGCCTGCTAAAATTTCATCATTAACCTTTACATCTTTTGGCATGCTCTCTCCAGTTAAAGCTTTAGTATCAAGCCAGCTCTCCCCTTCATAAATAACAGCATCTAAAGGCACTTTTTCAAAAGGATTAATTAATATATTGTCATTGATATTAACTTTAGAAATATCAACTTTTTGTACACTTCCGTCTTCTTTGATAATATTAGCAAAATCTGCCCTTATAGACATAAGTGCTGCTATTGTTTTTTTAGATTTATCAACCGCCATATCTTCAAAATATTCACCTACTCTGTAAAAAAGAAGTACAGCTAAAGCTTCAGGTAATTGATGAAGTATTATAGCACCAACTGTAGCAATGCTCATAAGAAAGCTCTCTCTCATAAATTTGCCCTTTATAAAATCTAATATAGCATTCTTAAAAACATCTCTGCCTAAAATAAAATAAGGTATAAAAAATATTATATATTCTATTACACCATGAATTTTATCATGCAAAACATTAAGCAAAATTAAAACAATTAATGAAATAGTAATTTCACTAATAAATAAAATTTTTTCTTTATTCTTTAACATGCTCATACCCCCAAGCATAAATTTTTTCTATATGTTCATCATCAAGCCTGTAAAATACATGAAGCCCAATTTTTCTTTTCTTAACTACCCTAGCCTGCCACAACATCTTTAAATGCTGCGATACAGAAGGCTGCTTCATATCAAGTAAAGATACTAATTCATGAACGCATAATTCTTTCTCGCTTAAAACAGATATTATTTTTAATCTGGTTGGGTCAGAAAATACAGAAAAGAAATCAGCTAAAACCGAAAACTCATCATCATTTGGAAGTTTTGGTATATATGAAGATATATTCTCTTCTTTTGTATTTACTTCACAATTATCTTCATAGCTTTCTATAATGTTTTTTTGTTTATTATTTTTTTTCTTTTTTTCCATAAAAACCTATCTCTATATAACTATATTATAATATAATGATATACTTATATAAAAATAATGTCAATACCTAACTATAAAAAATTAGAATACACTTGTTTTAACCATATAAACGATTTATAAAAACATTACACATATATAAAAAATATCTTGTAATATGCATCATATATTTTATAATAAAAAAATGATTAATATAGTTTATGAAGATGAATATTTTTTAATAATTAATAAAGAATCCGGCATAGAAGTAGATGATTCAATAATAGATATAATAAAAAAAGATTATCCAAACATAAAAGAACTTTTTTTAGTGCATAGATTAGATAAATATACATCTGGCATACTTATACTTGCTAAGGATAATAATACAAAGACATATTTTGAAGAAGCATTCAAAAATAGAGAAATCAATAAAGTGTATCATGCCATAGTTGAAGGAATACCAAAAAATATTAAAGGGACTATAGATATACAAATAGCTAAAGATACTAACAATCCAAATAAAAGAATAGCTGTAAAAAAAGGAGGAGATACGGCTATAACACATTATAAAATATTAAAAAAGTTTAAATTACATTCTCTCTTAGAACTTAAACCAATTACAGGAAGAACTCATCAAATAAGAGTGCATTTGTCTTATTTAGGAAACCCTATAATAGGAGATAAAATATATTCTAAAAACGCAAAACTTTATAATATAAAAAGTTTTGCCCTAATAGCTAAAGAAATACATTTTATACACCCAATAACTAAAAAAAATATAGATATAGAAATAAAATACAATAAAGAATTTTTAAATAGTCTAAAAATTTTATCTAATAAATAATTAATGCTTTATTTTTGCTATAAATATATTTTCTATCTCCTCAACAGTTTTTATAGAATTAATTATATTATTAAGAGTAGTTTTTCTTAATACAAACATCATGTTATTATCTTTACTTAGAGTTTTATCTACATTGATAGAATTATTATTAAAAGCACTAATAAAAGAATCTATTTCATTTTTTAAAGATTTAAATCTTACATAAAAATCTTCTTCTTTGTCTCTAAAATCTTTTATTATTAAATCATTATTAGATTGAGTAAATCCTAAAATAGGAGAGAAAAGTTTATCACTAATAGACATATTTTTTGCAATGGATATAATATCTGAAACTACAGCACTGCTTGTATTAACTCCTCCAGCTCCAGCTCCATAAAATACATTATCTCCAGCAATGTCGCTAGTAATTTTAATTGCATTAAAACTATAACTTGTTCTAGCTAAAAAATTTCTATCTTTTATAAAACTCGGTATAACATAAACATACAAATTATTATCTTTATCTATACCAGCATCAGCAACAAGCTTAACAGTATATCCTAACCCCATAGCAAATATAATATCATCTAATAAAATATTTCTTATTCCTCTAATATAAATATCTTTCATTTTAATAATATTACAAAAAGCCATAGATGCCAAAATACATATTTTATGAGCAGTATCTATACCATCTATATCAAATGTAGGGTCAGCTTCAGCATATCCTTTATCTTGTGCCTCTTTAAGAACAATATTAAAATCTATCTTTTGTTTAGTCATGTTAGTAAGTATATAGTTGCAAGTACCATTTAATATACCAGTGATAGATTCTATATTATCAGCAGTCAAACTTTCTTTCATAGCTCTTATTATAGGAATAGCACCAGCAACAGATGCCTCAAACTCAATATCTGTTTTTCTGTTTTGTATTAACTCTTCAAGACTATTAGCCAATAATGCTTTATTTGCAGTAACAATAGGTTTATTAGATTTTAGTATCAACTCTTTTGCTGTAGTCATTCCGCCAAGAACTTCCACTATAATATCTATATCATTATCATTTAATATATCATTTAAATCTTCTGTTTTATTTTCTACAGTATCAAGATATTCATCATGTTTTTCTTTTATATTTCTGCTGAATACTGTTTTTACTGTTAATTTAAATCCGCTTCTTCTCTCTATATTTTTATTATTAGTTATAATAGTTTTTAAAGTAGCCTTTCCAACATTGCCATATCCAGCTATAGCTATTTTTATTTCTTTATTTTCGTTCATAACAATCTCACTTTAAGAAATTTATTAGTTAATTTGTAAGTATATAAGACTATATAAAAAAAATCAAGTTACTATATATAGTTTTTTGTGTTTAGGAGCCATACATATTGCACGTTTTTTAGTTTAAAAAAAGCAGGTATTCCTTATAATTTAATTAACTAA
>NZ_CAKVGN010000079.1 GCF_934747485.1 uncultured Brachyspira sp.
ATTGTTTATCTTTACTTAATTTACTGCGTTTCATACTTAAATTTTAACAAATTTCAGTTATCTAGGACAGCCCCAAATAATTTTAATACTTTAATTTTTAAACATTTATTTATATTTTCAAAATAGTCTTACATAAATAGAGTTATATATTCCTTTATACTTTTGTATTAATGTACTTCAGAAAAATATTGAAAATTATTAAATATATGTTATCATAATAAAAAATAAATATAGTGAGTTATTGAATGACATTAACTAATGTAGTAACAATAAAAAGTAAAAATGGTATGCATTTAAGACCGGCTGGAGTATTATCACAAATAGCAAGTAAAATAGAATATTCTGATTTGGGCATATTTCTGCTTTATAATGGTGTAAGGGCAGATGCAAAAAGTGTGTTTAACATCATGGGGCTTGGTGCTTTTTGTGATGCTAAATTAATACTTGAAATCGAATATGAAGAAGGAATGGAAGAAGCTGCTAAAAATGCAAAAAAAGAACTTTTATACTTTTTTGAAGAAGGATATATTAACGCTGAAGTGCCTGAAGAAGAATAATAAAAGAATAACAAAATAAATATTTTATAGGTTGTAAACTATGATTAGCTACTCTATAATAATTATGCTTCTCGTTTCTATAATAATAGTGATGATACTTACAATTAAGTTTAAAGTACATCCTTTTATAGCAATGTTAATGGTAGCTATATTTTTATCGTTTACATTGCATGTACCTTCAAATAGAAATCCGCATTATATAAATGAAATAGCTTCTCTAATAGGTAAAGGTTTCGGAAATGCTTTAGGAAGTGTTGGAATTATAATAATTTTGGGAAGTATTATTGGTAATATACTCGAAATGTCTGGGGCCACATATAAACTTGGTGAAATAATTTTAAAGATAGTTGGGAAATCCCAGCCTGCCCTTGCTATGAATATATTAGGCTTTATTGTTTCTATACCTGTATTTTGTGATTCTGGATATTTAATATTAACACCATTAAGAAAAGCATTAGCAAAAAAAAGCGGAGCTTCACCTGTAGCATTATCTGTGGCGTTATCAACAGGATTATACGCCTCTCATGCACTAATACCGCCTACTCCGGGCCCTGCCGCTGTTATTAATCTTTTTAATTTACAAGAACATTTATTTACCGTTATAGCAATAGGACTTATTGTAGCAATACCTACTTCATTGGCAGGAGCTATATATGGAATGTTTATATCAAAATATATAAAAAAGAAGGAATATAAAAAAAATAATTATAGCTATGAAAGTGTTATTGATGATATGGAAAAGCTTCCTTCTGCATTCAAATCATTTGCACCTATATTTGTACCAATTATACTTATGGCTATAGGTTCTATAGTGAGATTTAATTCTTTGCATTTAAATGAAGATAGCCTTATAAAGAATATGTTTATATTTCTTGGCGAGCCAACTATGGCATTATTCATAGGCTTTTTATTTTCACTGCTGCTTATACATAATTTTAATAGAGATGAAATGTATATGTGGATTGGCGATGGAGTGAGAGATTCTGGAAATATATTGGTTTTAGTTGGGGCAAGCGGTGCTTTCGCTGAAGTTTTAAAATCTACTGAGCTTACAAACATTATATTTGAACTTGGTGATGTGTTTGCTTCTGTAAATTTAGGATTAGTGCTTCCTTTCTTACTTGCTTCTCTTTTAAAAATCTCTTTAGGTTCTTCGACTATATCTGTTGTTACAGTTGCTAGTTTGTTTGCACCGCTGCTTGATACATTGGGATACACTACTCCAATATCACAAGTTTTAGTATTAATGTCTATAGGTGCTGGTTCTATGGTATTTTCTCATATAAATGACAGTTATTTCTGGGTGGTAGTAGAATTATCTGGATTAACAGTTCAAGATGCATATAAAGCAAGAACTTTGGCTACTGTAGTGCAAGGAGCTACTGCTTTAATTATTATTATGATATTCTCATTTTTATTAAAATAAATATAAAGAAGGTTAAAATGTTAAAAATAAAAGTAATTAATAAATCAAAAAATCCGCTTCCTAAATATCAAACTCTTGGAGCTTCAGGATTGGATTTGCATGCTAATATAGATGAAGCTATTACATTAAACAAAAACGACATAGTTTTAGTGCCTACAGGTTTATATATAGAAATACCAGAAGGTTATGAAGCTCAGATTAGAAGCAGAAGTTCATTAGCATTAAAACATGGAATATTTTGTTTGAACTCTCCTGCTACTATTGATAGCGATTATAGAGGGGAATTAAAAATTATATTAGCTGCTTTAACGGATAAACCTTTTACCATTAATGCAGGTGATAGAATAGCACAGATGGTATTTGCCAAGGTAGAAAAAGCAGAGTTTGAAGAAGTGGAAGAGCTTTCTGATTCTATTAGAGGGGAAGGCGGTTTTGGAAGTACAAATATATAATTAATATCTTTTATATATTAATTTAAAATAAAAATAGAGTGCATTTAAACACCCTATTTTTTATTTTAAATCTTTTAATTTATTTTTATTTTAAAGCAATATTATAAGTATCCATTGCTATAGCTTTTTCTTCATCTGTAGCTATAACATAAAGTTTAATAGGAGCACCATCTTTTTCAAAATTAGCACAGCCTCTAGCCTTAGCATTCTTATCAGCATCACATTTAATGCCAAGCTCATCTAAACCTTCAAGTATTCTAGCTCTTATAGAAGCACTATTTTCTCCTATACCGCCAGTAAACACAATACCGTCAAGATGTCCAAGTGCTGCCATATAAGAACCTATATATTTTTTTACTCTATAACAGAACATTTTTATAGCAAGTTCAGCTTTAGGATTAGTTTTAGAAGCCTCTTCCAAATTTCTCATATCATTACTAACACCAGAAACTCCTAAAAGTCCGCTTTTTTTGTTTATAATATTGTCAATCTCTTTAGCAGATAAGTTTTCTTTACCCATCATAAAAGTAACAACAGCAGGGTCCATATCGCCAGACCTAGTACCCATTACTAAACCTTCTAATGGAGTTAAACCCATACTAGTATCAATAGATTCTCCGTTTTTTACAGCAGTAACGCTAGCACCATTACCTAAATGGCAAACTATAACATTAGCATTAGGCTTATTATTAACCTTACAGAATTCACCATATACATATTTATGTGAAGTACCATGGAACCCATAACGGCGAACTTTATATTTATCATACCATTCATGAGGCACTGCATACATATAAGCATGTTCAGGAATAGTTTGATGGAAACTTGTATCAAATACAGCAACCATTTTTACATCTTTTAAAATCTCTTGACAAGCTCTTATCCCTTGTAAACCTGCTGGATTATGTAAAGGAGCTATGTCGCAGCAAGCTTCTATAGCTTTTATAGCTTCATCTGTTATTAAAGTACTTTTGCTGAATGCTTCTCCTCCATGCACTACTCTATGGCCTACTCCAGATATTTCACTCATATCAGATATTACGCCTACTTCTTTATCTGTTAAAAGAGAAAAAATTAAACTCATGCCTGCTTTATGATCAGGAACTTTCTGTTCTATCTTTTTTTCTTTGCCTTTTTCTACCGCTGTGTGTTTTAAAGCACTTATCTCTTCGCCTATTTTTTCTAATAGACCTTTTGCAAGAACTTTAGCTTCAGGCATAGAAAATAATTGATATTTAATACTAGAACTGCCAGAATTTATCACTAATACATTCATAAAATAACTCCATTATTATTTATAATTTAATTATTATAACATACTAATCATATTTATCAATAATTTTAATCTATTTTAATTGTTATGCCCCATACATATTGCACGTTTTTTTATTTTAAAAAAGTAGATATTCTTTATAATTTATAAAATATAATATTTTTTGGTATCATAAATAAATAGCCTCTGCTTTGAATTATTATAATCATTTTGTTTACTTTAAAAAATTAAGGAGTATTTAGTGTAATATGTATGGTTCACATGCATAATCATCTCTCATCATACTTGAAATAATTAATCTTAAGATATATCATTCTTTATCATATATTTTAAGGATTAATTTTCAATGAAAAAAAGAGTTCTCATACTTGGTGCTACTGGTTCTATAGGAGTAAACACCTGCTCGGTAATAGAACATTTTTATAATGATTTTGAAATAGTAGGAATCACTACAAATACAAAAATTGATGTTTTAAAAGAAGAATGCATAAAATTCAAACCAAAATATGTGCATATATCTTCTCAGGAAGCATTAGAGAATTTCAAAAAATTTAATATCAATGTTAACGTTTATGAAGGAAGCATATCTGATTTTGTAAAAGATATTGATTTTGATATATTAGTAAATGCTTTAGTAGGCTATTCAGGCTTTCTTCCAACAATAGAAGCAATAAAAAAATCTAAAACCATAGCATTAGCAAATAAAGAAACATTAGTTGTAGGCGGAGATATAATTAATGATCTATTAAAAAAAAATAATGCTAAATTAGTACCAATAGACAGCGAACATTCTGCAATTTTTCAAATATTAAATCATTTCAATAATGTACCCATTTCAAAAGTAATAATAACAGCATCTGGAGGACCTTTTTTTAGAACTCCAAAAGAAGAGTTAAAAAATGTTACGGTGGAAATGGCATTAAAACACCCAACTTGGAATATGGGAGGAAAAATTACAATAGATAGTGCAACTATGATGAATAAGGGTTTTGAAGTAATAGAAGCTCATCATCTATTTAATTTAGATTACGAAAAAATAGAAACTATAATACACCCTCAAAGTTTAATACATTCTATGGTAGAGTTTGTAGATGGCGAGATATATGTTCAGATTGGAAAGAATGATATGCGTCTTCCTATACAGCATGCCCTCACCTATCCGGAAGTAAGAAATACGCCGTTTGAAAAACTAAAGCTTTATGAGCATAGCGAGATTAATTTTTATAAGATGGATTTTAATAAATTTATTATGCTTAAACTTGCATATGAGTGCGGTAAAAAAGGAGGCTTATATCCTTGCATATTAAACGCTGCTAATGAAGTATGCGTGTATTCTTTTTTGGAGAGAAAAATAAGATTTACTGAAATATTTGATATAGTAGCAAGAATGGTAAAAATTAATGTTTCACATATACCGCTTACTGTAGAAAATATTATAAGAATTGACAATGAAACAAGAAAAGAAACTTTAAAATTAATAGAAACTATAAAACAGATGTGAGCAAATTATGAAAGAAAAAATAATAATTGGTTTTTCAAAATTAATAATATTTAGAGAAATACTAAAAACAAAAACTATAAAAAAATTAATAAAGTTATTAAAATATAATTCTAATGATGAGACAGAAACAACATCTTTGTATTATGATTTTTTAAATGAACTTTATAATAATAATGATAATATAGGCAACTATTTATTAGAATATATATTTAGAGATGATAACATATATATAAAAAAGATTTTATTAAAACAAAATATAAATAAAAATATAGAAAATGCTTTAAAAGAAGAATTAGATTTTTTTAGTTATTTATCTGAAATTAATTTTTCTGATATTTATAATAATTTAGCAGAGTTAGAAACAAAAAAAATTGATTTTTATAATATATACTCTACTCATATAAAAGAAATAAGTAAAAAAGGCTATGGAATATTTTATAATAGCAACATGTTCACGCTTGATGAAAAAAACAACATCACCAAAGCAAAACATCAAGACAATCAAGATATAAAACAGCTCTATGGTTATGAAAGAGAAAGAGAGAAAGTAATACAAAACACTAGAGTCTTATTAGAAGGCAAAAAGGCTAATAATATACTTCTTTATGGAGATGCCGGCACTGGTAAAAGCAGCACTATAAAAGCTATTGCCAATATGTTTAGAGATGAAGGCTTAAGACTTATTGAAGTTAAAAAAACTCAATTATCATTTATCACAGATATAATACAAAAATTGAGTTTAAGTCCTCTTAAATTTATAATATTCATAGATGATTTAACTTTTTCTTCAAATGATGATAGTTTCTCATATTTAAAAGCTGTACTTGAAGGCGGAGTAAACTCTTTTCCGCAGAATATAGTAGTCTATGTTACTTCAAATTACAGGCATTTAATAAAAGAAAACTTTAATGACAGAACAGGCGATGATATACATTTGGAAGACACCATTCAGCAGATAATGAGTTTAACAAATAGATTTGGTATAGTTATAACCTTCCAAAGACCAGATAGGGATTTATTTATAGATATAGTATTATCGTATGCCAAAGACAATAATATACAAATAGATAAAGAAGAGCTTATAAAACAAGCTGAAAGCTATGCTATAAGAAGTGCTGGAAGAAGCCCAAGAGCGGCAAAGCAGTTTATAGAAACATTAATATTATAAAACTATTTTTCTATATATCTATAAACTTTTAATTTGTCATTGCCTACAATGAGTTTAGCATCATTAGGTAAATTATTTAATATATCATCATAAGGTTTTGATTTGCCTGTAGTTTTTAGCCTCACATTATCTATTTCATAATATATAAAGTAAGTTAATTTTGAATTATCATCTCTACTCCAATCCAAATTTGGAAAATAAGCTAACCGCATATTATCAAAATAATTTTCATCATATGGTAGTATTTTAAATGGTTTTCCTCCAGCATCTTTGGATATAGCAGTTAATATACTTCTAAATCTTGTTTCTGTATATGGAGCTTCAAATAAATTATAATATCTTGTCATATGTAAAAAACCCATATTGATACTATTTAATGTAAGAAGTATTATAGAAATCAATAATAATTTATTTTTATTATTTAATAATTCATTAAATAATATTATTATAGTTATAAAAGAAAAAGCAAATATACCATATAAATATCTAAATGTACCAGGCACTGATTTAAATGCCACAAATGTCAAACAAGTAACTGGTATAAATAATAAATAAAATGTAAAACCTTCTTTTTCAATAATCTTGGCTGTATTTTTAAACTCCATTTTTTTCGACTTAATAAGAAATATTATAGAATATATAAATGCTGATAAAGAAATAACTGCTGTAATTGCTAAAAATACCATACCAACAAAAAAAGCATTTTCATTAAACCAAAAATAATTTACAGGTGTTGAATTGGTACCATATAAAACAGAAAGTTCATTAGTAGGAAAAATTAATATAGAATAAACTTGAGGCAAACCTTTAAAACTTGAAGTGCTTTGCATATTGAGCATTAAATTAGTGTTAAAAAAACCATTTTTTATCTCTGAAACTAAATAAGGCAAATATGTTAAGAAAGCTATAAATACTCCAATTAAATGAGCTTTGATGTATTTAAATGTCCTTTTATATCTGAGTATAAGATAAACAATAGTAGTAGGAACAACCGAGAAAAATACTGCTATATGTCCTTGAGCCATTAAAGCCTCTATTGGGAAAATAAACATTGCAGATATAAAAGCTAACTTTTCATCATTATTTGAAACATACTCTGAAAAAACTATCAGTAATATAAAAGAAAGCATTAATGGTATATTAGGATTCCAAAAATCATTAGAAGAAAATATAACATAACCATTTGTAAGAATTAATGCCGATAAAACCGCACAAATATAAAGCGAAAATCTTTTATATATCCAAAATAAAAATAATATTAATATTAAAGCACAAATTATTATGTAAATAATTCTAGCACCAACAATAGATGCCCCACCCAAAGTATAACATAATAAATATAGTATATAATAAAAACCTCCTGGTATTCTTGCATATGTAGTATTATCAGTAACATATTGAGGATTCATAAGTCTATTACCTACAACAGGTATAGTTTTAGTTTCATAATACTGTTTCATATCATATAAATGATATATAGGGTCTATATAAATAGCAGTTCTATTAAAAGCATAAAAATGTATAAATATCGTAGATATAAATGATACTACAATAGATAAAATTAGTATTTTTTTCATGAAAGCTCTTATAATTTAAACTAAATGGCAAGCACAGTAATGCCCGTTTTCTACTTCTCTAAACTCAGGTACTTTCTCGGCACAAATAGCCTCTGCCTTAGGGCATCTTGTTCTAAACTTGCAGCCTGATGGAGGATTGATTGGAGAAGGTATTTCCCCAGAAAGTATTATACGCTGCTTAGTTTTTGCTATTGAAGGCTCTGATATTGGTATTGCTGAAATTAAAGACTGAGTATAAGGGTGAAGTGATTTTGTGTATAATGATTCACTGTCGGTAAGCTCAACAATATTACCCAAATACATAACAGCTATTCTTTTAGATATTTGGCGAACTACCGCTAAATCATGGGCAATAAAAAGATAAGTAAGCTTCATATCCTGCTGCATATCATAAAGCATATTTATAATTTGAGCCTGAATAGAAACGTCTAAAGCAGACACCGGTTCATCGCAAACTATAAACTCTGGATTAACAGCCAAAGCACGGGCTATACCTATACGCTGTCTTTGCCCTCCAGAAAACTCATGCGGATATCTCTGTGCCTGTTCAGCATTAAGCCCAACAAGTTTAAGAAGATTTATTACCTTCTCTCTTCTCTCTGCTTTTGTGGAATAAAGTTTATGTACATCAAGAGCTTCCCCTATTATATCTTCAACAGTCATACGAGGATTAAGTGAAGCATAAGGGTCTTGGAAAATAATTTGCATTCTTTTAGCATACTGTCTGTAATTATTTTCATTAACTTCTTCGCCATTAAAAAATATTTTACCGCTTGTAGGTTTGTAGAGATGAAGGAGTGTTCTTCCAAGTGTAGTTTTACCGCTTCCAGATTCTCCCACAAGTCCAAAAGTTTCACCTTTGTATATAGTAAAAGATACTCCATCAACAGCTTTCACTGTTTGTATGTTTCTTCCAAATAAACCGCCTTTTATTCTAAAATGTTGTTTTAAGTCTTGTATTTCTATTAAAGGTGTCATAATAAACTACTCTCTTTTTTAATTAGTATTTTAATTAGGCATTTGATGAAGCCAACATGCAGAAAAATGCCCTTTCTCAAACTCGGTTTTAGGAGGCTTATTATCAATGCACACCTTCATACATTCTTCGCATCTTGTGCTAAAAGGACAGCCTGCCTTCATATTAAGTAAATCTATAGGAGTTCCCTCTATAGGTATAAGTCTGTCTTGTTTAATATCAATACGAGGTAAAGATTTAAGAAGCCCCAAAGTATAAGGGTGTTTAGGTCTTTCAAATATGTCAAATACAGTACCTCTCTCCACTATACCGCCGCCATACATAACTATAATATCATCAGCCATATCAGCAACAATTCCAAAGTCATGCGTAATAAGAATAACAGCCATTTGTATTTTTTTCTGTATATCTTTGATAAGCTCAAGTATCTGAGCCTGTATTGTAACATCGAGGGCCGTTGTAGGTTCATCAGCAATAAGTATCTTAGGGTCTCCGGCAAGAGCCATAGCTATCATGATACGCTGACGCATACCTCCTGAAAGCTCATGCGGATATTGTTTTATTCTTCTTCTTGGTTCATTAATACCAACCAATGTTAAAAGCTCTACTATTCTCTCTATTGCATCTGTTGTGCTTATTTTTTTATGAGTAGTTAAAGCCTCCATAAGCTGATCGCCTATAGTGTATACTGGATTTAAACAAGTCATAGGGTCCTGAAATATCATAGAAATAGAGTCGCCTCTAATCTTTTGTTTTTCAGACTCCGGAAGTGTTATTAAATTTCTTCCCTCAAAAAGTATCTCTCCATTAATAATTTTACCGGGCTCTTCTATAAGCCCCATAATAGAATAAGCTGATACACTTTTACCGCTTCCAGACTCTCCTACTATTCCTAATACTTTAGATTTATCTAATTTGTAAGAAATATTATTAACAGCCTTAACCTCTCCAAGCGGTGTAAAAAAAGATACGCTTAAATTTTTAACTTCTAATAAATTTTCCATTAAATACCACCTTTATTTAATAGCCCTTTATCTGTTTTTCATTCTTGGGTCTAAAGCATCTCTAAGTCCATCACCCACCAAATTAAAACAAAGTATTATAACACTTATTAAAGCAGCAGGAAAAAGCAACTGATAAGGATAAGAATAAACCCCGCTAACAGCATTTGAAGTTAAAGAGCCAAGCGAAACCATAGGAGCACTTACACCTAAACCCAAAAAACTTAAAAAAGCTTCAACGAATATAGCATTAGGTATCTGAACCATAGCTGATACTATTATTGCTCCCATAGCATTAGGTATTAAATGCTTAAAAATTATTCTGCTATGCGGAGTACCCAAAGCCCTCGCAGCAGTTACAAACTCTTGATTTTTTAATGCTAAAATCTGTCCCCTAGTCATTCTAGCCATATTAGTCCAATAAAGAAGAGATATAACTATAAATATACTGAAAAGTCCTGGACCTAAAAGTCCAATTCCTCTTAATGACTCATTTTGTAAAAACAACTTATCCATAGGAGCTTTAAGAACTACAGATAACAATACAACAATTAAAAGTGTAGGTACAGCACTGATAATATCTACTATACGCATCATAATATTATCAAGCATACCCCCAAAATACCCAGATATAGAACCATACACTATACCTATTAATACAACCAAAGTAGCAGAAACTATACCTATTAAAAGCGATATTCTAGCACCTATCATACAACGCACAAGCAAATCTCTTCCCAAAGTATCTGTTCCAAAAGGGTGCTCTAATGTAGGCAAACTATTTTCTACTCCCCTATTTATTTGGGCATATTCATATTCTGATATTATAGGTATAAATATAGAAAGAAGTGCTATGATTGCTATTATAATAATAGAAACTAAAGCAACTTTATTTCTTTTAAATCTTCTATAAGCATCTTGCCAATAAGTTACACTTTCTCTCTTTACTTCGGCAGAAGCCTTTTCATTTTCACTTGCCTTTACAAATAATGATTTATCTATACTATTTTCCATTTATTATTCCTTAATTTAATCTTGAATTTTTATTCTAGGGTCTATAACACCATAAGATAAATCAACCAAGAAATTCATAGCTATCAAAAAAGCCCCATAAAATATAGTAACTCCTAATATTGTAGGATAATCTCTTTGTGTTATACTTTCAACAAAATACCTTCCAAGACCGGGTATATTAAATATTTTTTCTACAACAAATGAACCTGTAAGTATGCCAGCTGCAAGAGGTCCTATATATGTAACTATAGGTATAACAGCATTTCTTAAAGCATGCTTAAATATAATTATGCTTCCAGATACTCCTTTAGCCTTAGCTGTTTTTATATAATCTTGGTGAATAACATCAAGCATAGAACTTCTCATAAGTCTAGCCATAAAACTAAGCGAACTGAAAGATAAAGCAAAACCCGGCATTAAATACTGCTTAAAAGAATCAAATCCATAGGCAGGAAGTATTTTTAATTTAACAGAAAATATAATAATAGAAACAGTAGCAACAACAAAACTTGGCACTGCTATGCCTAAAGTAGCTGCCACCATCACAGCCCTATCTATTGCTTTACCATGTCTGAGAGCAGCAATTATACCAAATAAAACTCCTATAGTAGTTGAAATAAACATACTAAATATTCCGAGTCTAAAAGATACAGGAAAAGCCCTCACTATAGTACCGGATACTGATTGCCCTATTTTTGTGAGAGAAGTACCTAAATCTCCTTTAATAGCATTTTTCAAATAATTACCATACTGAACTACTAAAGGTTTATCGAGTCCGTATTTTTTATTTAGGTTTTCTAATGCTACTTTACTAAGAGGTTTTTCACCTACGAAAGGTCCGCCTGGAACTGTATGCATTAAAAAGAATGTGATAGTTACTATAACGAATAAAGTTAAAATCGATATAAATAGTCTCTTTAAAATATAATCAAACATAAAGCATACCCCAAGTTGATAATTCATTATACAATTATTAAAGATATTCTATTATATAATAAAAATATTGTTTAGTCAATTAAAAAAATAAAAATAAAATGTTTAGGAGCCATACATATTGCACGTTTTTTAGTTTAAAAAAAGCAGGTATTCCTTATAATTTAATTAA
>NZ_CAKVGN010000080.1 GCF_934747485.1 uncultured Brachyspira sp.
TAGCTATTTATATTATAAGGAATACCTACTTTATTTTAACTAAAAAACGTGCAATATCTATGGCTCCTAAACAATAACTCTACATTATAATAATTGATATTTATTGCTCAATGTTATATAATAATATTCACTTAGTATAAGGAAAACTATATATGAGAAGAGAATTAGCCGTTGTTTTAGAAACATATAATAACAATATTGCTAAAGTGCAATTACAAAGAAGTTCAAGCTGTGATGGATGCAAAATATGTTCTACCGGCAAACCAATTATATTAAGAGCTAACAATAATATAAATGCTTCTAATGGAGAGAATGTTATTATAGAAGTAGAAGAACTTAAAAAAGGTACTAATTTCTTTGTTTATATAATACCTTTAATATGTCTTATAATAGGATATTTTGTTGGTAATTATATATCTAAAATTGCTAATATTAATCATGACTTAGGACCTATAATTTCATTTGCATTCTTTTTTGTTTATGTGTTTTTTGGAATACTAAAATTAAAAAAAAATAATAAGGTTATAGCTAATATAATAGCAAAAAATAATTTATGAAAATTAAATATATAATATTTGTTTTGATGTTATTTTTATTTGCATCTTGCAAAACTAATTATGAGACTTTTTATAAAATAGGAAATGATACAGTATCTTCTGTTTATAAAATTACTTCTTTAGAAATAAAACCAAAAATAGAAAAGTTTGAGGATAATTATATATACACATTTAAAAATGACACCAATGCATTATATAACAGCGTGAAGTATGCTAACTATTTATGGAAAAATGAAGGCTATTATATCACTGAACATAATGATTTCGGCAAAGAAAATGGAAGTGTAGAATTAGCCAAAAGGTCAATAGATTCCAATAAGGTAATAAGAATTAATATTCGTTCCTACACCAACAATTCTTTTGATGTAATTATATCTTTAGTAAATGGAACACTAAAGCTAAAAAACAATATAAGTAATAATTAAATGTTATCCATATTGAAATTAAGCCAATATCCAAGCTCTACAAATAATTTTTTCTCTTCTTCATCAAAGCTTATAAGAAGACCTTTATATTTTAGAAGTATCTTATAAAATATATTTTCATAAGTGTTTCTGTCTATAGGCATATCATTATTAGATAAAAATTTAATATCTCTTAATAAATCAAATATAATTTTTCCATTTCCTGTTTCATAAAGCTCATTTAATGCCTTTTCAATATTCTCTCCCACAACTTTAGATATACCACTGTTGGAAATAAATATGCCAGCATTCCTTGCATCTTTTAATTTTTGAGACACCTCTTCATAGGCATCTCTTCCTTTTGAGAGTATAAGCTCTCTTAATATAGGAGAATCCATAGCTCCCATCAATCTTCTATAGTCATAATCTGGAGTGATATCATTTGTATTGAAATACTTGAAAAGTTTTCTATATTCTGGATATACTTTATGCATTATATCATCTAATTTAGAAATATCTTCTTTAAATAAAGAATCTGCAAATTTATCTCTAATATCAGAACTCAAATCTTTCAAACGCATAGTATATACTAAATTATCATTACAATTTTTATCTTCAGAAAGAGTTATATTATTTTTTAGCTCATAATCTTCTTTTACAGTATCAACTTTAAAATATAAATCTGCTGTTATACTATCAGTCATTACTCCTTCAATATGATTTTTATCTATTAGAGTAGCTTTAATATTATGTTTAAAAATATTTATTTCTTTTTCTTTATAATCACTAGCAAGCAAATTAAATATAAACTGGTTAATAATATAAAGTTTAGTAAATAAATCTATTTTAGCATTTTTCTCATAGAAATATCTTGCTGTATGATGTTCTTTTTTATTACTAACAGAAGTCTCTAATGCCTTTAAAAATTCCTGATAAGCCTCTTCTACAAAAGGAGCATTTTTATCTTTAACAAGCATTCTTGCATAATGAAATGACCTCTCTGCATATTGCATATTTTTAATAGGCTCTATCCTAGAAACATCTTCAAAAAACCACCCGCAAGAAGTATAAGCAAATAATGAATATTTATAAGATTCCATTAAAAATATAAACTCTTTAAAAGATATATGTTTAGAGCATATTTCATATAAATCTTTAGCATCAGAATCATTATATATAGCCCTAACATACTCTTCTCTAATAGAGTTTCTGGATTCGTTTGTGAAGTTTAAAAACAATGCAAATAATTTGTCTTGCATATTTCTAAGTATATCAAAAGCCTCTCTAAGCCCAGTACGCCAAGATAAATCAATAATGCCGTCTCCTCCGCAGCCGCAATTACTTCTCCACCTTTCAACCCCATGCGAACAGCTCCAAGAAGTTCCCCTCTTTCCTTCTCCTTCATGCAATATCACCTCTTCAGTAGGAGGACATATGCTTAAATAATGCTCATAATTCGTAGGAGTAATATTATCATAATGAATATTATCATGAAAATATCTTGCTAAACACATGTCCCCAAAAGGTTCATGATGCCCATAGCTCTCTCCGTCTGTAGCAATATTAACAAGTTTTCTATCTCCATAAGCATTTCTTATTCTCTCAGCCAATTTCTCGGCAGAACAAAGTAAATGTTCAAAAGCTATGGCATTAGATATATAAGGGTCATAAAAAAATACAGCAATCCTCTTACCATTATGCCCATAAAGCCAATAAGGTTTTGATGTGTCTATTCTTGCACCAGATACATCACTCTGAGTAATACCCTTAACATAATGTGCCTGATATGGAGAAAGTATTGTAAACTTCACCCCACAGTCGCATAAAGCATCAACAACATCTAAATTTATAGCTGTCTCAGAAAGCCATATACCTTTTGACTTTCTTTTGAAATATTTCTCAAAATTGTAAAGCCCCCATTTAATCTGTACTACCATATCTTCTTTTTTGGCAAGCGGTAAAATTACATGATTATAAACCTGAGCAATAGCATTACCATACCCTAATCTTTCTATACTAAGCTTATCTGCTTCTAATATTCTTTGTAATAAATCAGGCTTCTTATCAGCAATATAATCCAATAATGTAGGTCCAAAATTAAAGCTTATATATTGATAATTATTAGACATATCTGTAATTCTTCCATAACCGTCTAATATTCTTGAATAAGCATTTGGACTATAACATTCATTAGTTATTCTTTCATTCCAATCATGAGCAGGAGAGGCACTTATCTCTTTTTCTATATCTCCCAAGAATGGATTTTCTCTTGGCGGCTGATAAAAGTGTCCATGCAATATTAAATATTTCATAATAAAATCCTAATATAAAAAGATTATTTCATAGTATAATCAAACTTACATATATTTGCAAGTAAATAATTTTTATTTTAATTATCGAAATAAAGGTTTGTTTTTTAAGCATAAAAAAGTCAACACTATAGCATTGCTCTATTTTGTATAATAAAAAAACCAGTCACTTACCTAAATATAAGCAAATGACTAGTTTTATATAATAATTTTCAAATTACACAAGAAATATATTACTTTATACTACTTACAGCATCATCTATCATTTTTGCACATTTTTCTATTTTTGCTTTATCATCATCTATTACATTACTTAACGGTTTCCTTACTCCACCTAATTCTAAACCTTCTCTTATTTTAATAATAGCTTTCATTACCGCATATAAATTACCATAACATTCACACATAGCATATATTATTCTGTCTATTTTGTACTGTATATCTCTTGCTTTATCAAACTCGCATTTATTAACAGCATCATTAGCAGCTAAGAATAATTCAGGCATTACAGCATAAGTTCCCCCTATTCCTGCATCAGCACCTATTAATCTTCCAGCTACAAATTGTTCATCTGGTCCATTAAATATAATGCTGTCATCACCGCCAACATCTTTAAACATTTGAATATCTTGTACAGGCATAGATGAATTTTTTACACCTATAACTCTTGGATTTTCTCTCATCTTTTTATAAAGTTTAACATTCAAAGCAACGCCTGCAAGCTGAGGTATGTTGTAGATAATAAAATCAGTATTTGGAGCAGCTGCACTTATATCATTCCAATACTCTGCTATAGAATAGTCAGGAAGGTGAAAATATATCGGAGGAATGGAAGCTATAGCATCAGCACCTAATTTTTCTGCATGAGCAGCTAATTCAGCACTATCAGCAGTATTATTACAGCCTACATGTGCTATAATAGTAATTTTGCCTTTCGCTATTTCCATAACATTCTCTAATACCACTTTTCTTTCTTCCTTACTCTGATAAATACATTCTCCAGAAGACCCTCCTACATATAATCCGTTTACACCTTTATCTATTAAATGTTGTGTAAACTTTTTAACTCTTTCCTGACTTATAGCCCCTTTCTCATCATAACAAGCATAAAAGGCAGGAATAATTCCTTTGTACTTATCTAAGTTTCTCATATATTTTATTCTCCTATAATTTCTTTTAATTTTACTTTTTTATCCTCAAATCGAGATTTTGTCAAGGCATCAGCAGTTGCTATTGCAGCCCTTGCTGCTGCACCATTAAGAAGTGCTTTGAACTCTTCGTCTGGCTCTTTACCATGCATTATTTCATTAAAATAATGCATCTCTTTTTTCATAATGCTATGAAGCCACATAGGAGGTTTTTTACCAGGCTTACCATACATTATAGCTCCATCCATTTCAGTGCCATGATAAATTCTAGTTCTATCATCATCTTCTTCCTGAGTTTCATGTATAAGAAAATGCGTATCTTTTCCATCTATTTTTAAAGTTCCTCCGCAATCGCACATATCTAATTTAATAGCCCCTTTAGTTCCTTGAATTAATACATAATGCTCAGGCCAATGAAAAGCAGATCCCCACTCACAAATAGCATATCTATTATTAGGAAATTCCAAATTCACAAAAAGCATATCATCTTCATCTCCAAATCCCTCTCCATTATGCATCACATTTCCCCCAGTCATTGTAACCGTAGTAGGCATTCCTCCCATTAAAAATTGTATGCAATCTAATTCATGAATATGATGATATAAATGTCCCCCTGATTTACTTCTAATTTTTTTCCAAGAGATAGTAGGCTGCTGTTCTTCCCAACCATTTCTTGCAGAATGACAATACAATACTTCCCCTATTACACCATCATTAATAAGTTTCTTTGCATGACGAACTCCATTAAAGAAATTCATAACATGCCCCGCCATAAATATTACGCCATTTTCCTGACAAGTATTTACCATCTCATCGCAATCTTTATAACTTAATGCTATTGGCTTTTCACAAAAAACATTAACTTTATTTTTGGCTGCTTTTATCACAGGCTCTTTATGCAAATAATTCGGTGTAGCAACTATAACAGCATTTACATCTTCTCTTTTAAAAAGAGTATCCAAATCTGTTTCAACATCACATTCTAATTCTTTAGATATAGTTTTAGCATTTTCTGGGTCAAGTATAGCTGATATTTTAGCCCCCTCTTCTTCTTTCATTATCCTGCCAAGTTCTGCTCCGAAATAACCAGTTCCTACAATAGCATATCCTATTGTTTCCATTTTATCCTCCTAAATATAATTTTATTTATTATTTATCTTTTATTTTACTGCTCCGTCTGCCATTCCCCTTGCTATTTTCTTTTGTATAATCATAAAGAAAATAACTGAAGGTATAACAACTAAAGCAGATGCTGCCATCATATCACCCCAATTCAATATTTCTGCTCCTTGAAGTGATCTGAATTTTACAGATACAGTCATCATATCTGTACTATTTATTAATATTAATGCATATAAAAATTCATTCCATGCATTTATAAAAGTATAAATAGCCGTAGCTACTATACCCGGTGCCACTAAAGGCAATACAATTTTTACAAATGTTTGCAATTTATTAGCACCATCAACTCTCGCCGCCTCCTCAATACCTATAGGTACAGTCTTGAAAAATCCTACTAACATCCATACCGCATAAGGTACACTAAATGATAAATAAACTATTATAAGACCAACTCTAGTATTAGTTAATCCAAATCTAGCCATTACAAGAGAATAAGGAATTGCAAGAAGTATAGGAGGAAACAAATATGTTGTAACTAATATTTTAGACATTATACTTCCTAGTTTTGGAAAGAATCTTACTATACCATATGCTGCCATACTTGATATAATTATTGCTATTATAGTTGTTAATAATGCAATAATAATACTGTTTCCTATGTTTCTAGCAAAATCTAAATCTTTAATTACATGAATAAAATTATCCAATGTAAAATTCTTTGGAATAAAATTTGTAGGATATGAAGTGAGTTCGGTATTAGTTTTTATAGAAGATATTAATATCCATAGTAAAGGGAATACAGATATTATAGATAATACTATAAGATAAATATGGCATAAAAGGTTTCCTATAAGCTCTTTTGATTTAAACATCATTTATTCTCCTTTTCCCATTTAGCTATTATCATAAAATATATAAAGCATATAATAAGCAAGAACAATAAAAGCAAAATAGTAACGGCAGATGATTTTCCTAATAGCTTTGTACCCCAACCCATTTTATAAGCATAAATTGGAATTGTACTAGTTTTATTAGCAGGTCCTCCTCCTGTAAGAAGATATATAATATCAAAATTATTAAATATCCATATAGTACGAAGAACAACCAATAGACCAACTACTATTTTTATATGAGGAAAAGTAATATACCAAAACTGCTGATACTTTTTTGCTCCATCTATTTGAGCAGCTTCATATTGATCTTGAGGTATAGTTTGCAATGCAGATAATATATTTACCATAATCATAGCCGAGCCAAACCAAACATTTATAAAAATTAAAGTCGGAAATACCATATTACTATCACTTAAGAATTGAGGTAACTCATTAGTCAATCCAATCTGAACCATTAAATTAGGTAAAAATCCTGACACCCCATTTAATATCCACTTCCATGAAAGAGCTATAACGATTGAAGGGAAAGCCCATGGTATAATCATTAATGTTCTATATACATTTTGCATATGTTTTACTCTATTTAAACATAATGCTGCCGTAAATCCTATCATTATCTGACCTAGCAAAGAAAAAATTGTCCACAAAATAGATGTTAAAAAAGCCTTAAAAAATAAAGGGTCCATTAAAACATCTATATAATTTTTCATTCCTATAAAGTCATATACAGGCCTTATTAAATGCTTTGTTGTAAAGCTGTAATAAAGGCTTGAAAAAATAGGATATATTAATAAAGCTATTACAATGATCATAGCAGGAAGTACAAATATCCATCTTGCATAATCAATAGTATTCAGCCATTTTTTCATAAATACACCCTCTTAGTAGTTATTGTACACTGCTAAATAATTCATTTAATCTATTTTCAGCATCTTTAGCAGCTTGATTTATATCTTTTCCATTAACAAGAATTTCTTGGAACATATCTTCAATAACGCTTTGAGAAGTTAATAAACTTCCTTGAATATTAGGTCCATTCTCAAATCCTATAGATGTTCCCATATCCATTGTTTTTCTTATGATTTGCTCAGCATTAGAGAACTTCTTTACTATTTCATTTTCTTGATATTTTGGATTATCTGATATACCTGCTATAGAAGGAAGCATACCTACAGGAGTTGCTTGTAAAAATTCTATATATGTATCAGGTTCATATAATTTTTTTATAAATGCCTTACATATTTCAGGGTGTTTAGAATTTGCCCAAATAACCATTGGTATATGAGCAGTTTCAGCACCATAATCAGGGTCATCAGCATTTATTTTTGGAAGAGGTGCACAGTCTATTTGGTCAATCAAATGAGGAGAATTGATTTCTACTCCGCTTATTTGGAAACCTGAATTGAAATCAAAAGCTGTTTTTCCCTGATAATATAAATTTGCTTGATCTAATGTTATATAGTTAACTGAATCTTTAGGAGAACAATTTTTATATATGTCAACCCAAAATTTTATACCGTCAATTGCAGCTTTGCTTGTTAAATTTGCTTTTAAATCATCTGTTAATAAACTGTCTCCAGCACTTTTTACATAATAATTTAAAAATCTTGTTGCCATAAAATCTCCTGAACCGCAAGGGAAAGAACAGCCATATACTCCATCTTTTGTTAAAGCTTTAGCAGCCTTAGCAAATTCATCCCAAGTTTTTGGAACTTCTAATCCAGCATTTTTTAATAAATCTTTTCTATACCACATTACTTGAGCATGAGAATATAATGGTATTGAATAACATTGTCCATCCTTTTCTCCTTCCAATAAAGATAATTTAGAAAATTTGTCTCTTCCTATATCATCAATTAAATCGTCAATAGGTATTATTGCCCCAGCATCCATCATTTCTACAACCTGCATAGGTAAAGCTGTACTCATATCAGGAACATTACCTGAAGCTAATCCTGTTGTCCATTTTGTATAAAAATCTGCCCAAGAGAATGTTTCTATCTTGATTTTTACTTTTGGATTATCTTTCATAAACTGATCTGCTACTTTTTGTATAACATCCAATCTTTGACCTTGAGTAAATGAATGCCAGAAGGTTATTTCACCTTCTAATTCTCCACTAGAAGATGCAGAAGAAGATGTTTTCTTACCACATCCTATTAAACTAATTGTTAATAATGATAATGCAATAAATAAAATAAACAATTTGTTTTTTATACTCATAACACTCTCCTTAATTAATTTTTAGATTTAAGATATTATCTTATACTTATAAGTCTATAATTTTTTTTACCCACTTCTACTAACTTAACGCTCAAAAATAGCACTACAATCTTTTTTGTATATTAAAGATGATGTTTATAAAAAATAAAATCGAAATTGATTCTTTATCCGTCTCTATTAACTTTACGGTATTTATTTGGAGTAACACCAAAAGCAGATTTAAATTCTCTTATAAAATAATTAGGGTCCTTATATCCTACATCATATGCTATATCACTGATACTTTTATTACCAATCAATAAAAATCTAGCAGCAGTTGTTAGCCTAATTTCTTTTAAATATTCCATAGGAGGCTTGCCCATACTCTTTTTAAATAAACTGCTGAATCTTTGTTTACTTAAACCAATCATACTTGCCATCTTTTCTGGTGTATAATTCTCTGTAGGATTTGAAATAATATGATATGATACAAATCTTATTCTAGGATCTATATTTTGTTTATTTAAACTTACTTCCATTTCTTTAATTATATCCATATTATCCATATTTGCTTTAGCATTTTCTAAACTTAATGGATCTTCTAATATATTATTTTCAGCTCTCATAGATAAAGAACCTATTAAAAGATTCAAATTCCCCTCTATAAAGCATTTTTTTGCAACTATTTTCTCATGCAGCCATTTATACATTTCTCTAAAATAAACATCTTCACCCTGATTATCCAAAATCCTAGGAATACCATAAACTTTTCCTAAAACATCATAAACCTCAGATGAAACTAAAGTAGTGAATCTTACGCTAAAAAATTCAAAAGTATCAGAAATAGATTTACAAGACATATTACACCCCTTGGGTATATATACTATTTGATTTTCTTTGACTTTAACTATTTCATCATTAATATAAAATAAAGCTTCGCCTTTTACTATATATCTTAAAATATTATATGGTATCATTGATTGAGGAAACTCCCAATTTTTACCCATAGAATATAATTCTATATATAAAAATGAAAATTTTATGTTATCTATCAATGACATCATAATATTGCTCCATTTATTTATTAAATATATATATTAAGTATTATATGCATAATTCCTCATTGTACAAATAAATTTTGAATAATTTTTAATAAATCATTATCTAAAATATTTTTTTTATATTATATAGTATAATTCTAAATCAAATAATATTATATTTAATTATATAAAAATAACAAAAATATGAAAATATAATAAAAACAAATCAACTCTTTATAGTCTAACACATTCTAATATAAAAACTGCAGATAATACAGTTTATACTAAAATTATTTATGCATATGGATATGTTTATATGTTTATGTTGTTTAAAGATATATAAAAAGCCCAATACAATTGTATTGGGCTTTATTTTTAATAGATATATTTTTTACTTTTTTACTTTTTATCACTTAGATAAATATTTATGTATACCAGCAGCAGCTCTTTTACCGTCACCAATAGCAAGTATAACAGTAGCAGCACCGCGAGCAGCATCACCGCCTGCAAATACACCTTCTAAAGAAGTAGCCCCTGTTTCTTCATCTATTACATAAGTACCTTTTTTAGTAGTTTGTAATTCAGGCACTTTTCTAGATATAAGAGGATTAGGAGTAGTACCTATAGCAACTATAACAGCATCTACTTCTATATCTTCAGTTTTTCCTTCAACAGCCACCGGCTTTCTTCTTCCATCTGCATCAGGTTCTCCAAGCTCCATAACCTGAGTTCTGATAGCTTTCACATTATCATTTTCATCAGCAATTATTTCCATAGGAGATCTCAAAAATCTAAATTCAACTCCCTCTTCCATAGCGTGATGAACCTCTTCAACTCTTGCAGGAAGTTCTTTTTCTGTTCTTCTATAAACTATATATACTTTCTCAGCACCAAGTCTTACAGCAGTTCTGCAAGCATCCATAGCCACGTTACCGCCGCCTAATACAGCAACTCTTTTATGTCTTATAACAGGAGTATCCACTTCTGGGAATTTATAAGCACCCATTAAATTAACTCTTGTTAAATATTCATTAGCAGAATATACTCCGCAGTAATTTTCACCAGGTATATTTAAAAAAGCCGGAAGTCCAGCACCAGTACCCAAGAATATAGCATCATACTCTTTTCTTAATTCATTGAAATCTAAAGATATACCAGCAACTTCATTTATCTTAAAATTAACGCCATCTTTTTTAAGGTTTTCTACCTCATGAGCAACCAACTCTTTAGGCAAACGGAACTCTGGAATACCATACATAAGTACGCCGCCTATAGTATGCAAAGCCTCAAGCACTGTAACATCATAACCTAATTTTATTAAGTCACCTGCACAAGCTAAACCTGCAGGACCAGCCCCTATAATACATACTTTTTTGCCGTTTTTTTCTACTTTTAAGCCATCATACTGAGCATGTTTTCTTTCATAGTCAGCAACAAACATTTCTAATTTACCAATAGCAACAGGCTCAAATTTCTTACCTACAACACATCTCTGTTCACACTGAGTCTCTTGAGGACATACCCTTCCGCAAGCTGCAGGCAATGCATTAGTTTCTTTTATTTTTTTAGCTGCTTCTAAGAATTTTCTCTCTGCTATAAGCCCTATAAACTCAGGAATTTTTACTTTAGCAGGACAGCCTTCCATACAATGCGGAACTTTACAATCTAAACATCTTAATGATTCTGTATATGCTTCTTCTTCTGTATATCCTAAAGGTACTTCTTTAAAATCTTTCTTACGCTCTTCAGCACTTCTTTGCGGCATTTGTTGTCTAGGTATTTCACCTAATTTTGATCGTGGTGGCATATATATATTCTCCTATTTTTTAGAACAATATTAAATTAACTTGAAAATATTATACAATAAAATAAAAATATAGCAATGATATATTTTTATTTTTAATGTTTAGGAGCCATACATATTGCACGTTTTTTAGTTTAAAAAAAGCAGGTATTCCTTATAATTTAATTAAC
>NZ_CAKVGN010000081.1 GCF_934747485.1 uncultured Brachyspira sp.
ATTGTTTATCTTTACTTAATTTACTGCGTTTCATACTTAAATTTTAACAAATTTCAGTTATCTAGGACAGCCCCAAAGAAAATAATAACTATATGGAAACATATAGTTATTTATTTATAAATAAAAAAATACTTTTGGAGTTTGTATTATGAAAAAACTTATTATAGGCTTTATGATGATTTTATCATTGAGCGGAGGTTTGTTTGCACAAAATATTGGTGAAAAAACAGGAAATGCATTTTGGGATTATATGCATGGCAGGAGTTTATTTGGTATTAACTTTGGTCCTACATTATATGCTGGGCTTTTTGATATTGGTGTTAGGTTTTTAAATATAGATCAAATGGTTACATCTGGAGGAGGAGATACTAGCGGAACTGATTTAAGATCAAAACATTATGCTTTTGGTTTAGGTTTTAGCTATGACTTTGCACCTCTTAATTTTATGACAGTTGGGCTTGATATTGGTTTTTCTGTTGGAGAGATTAAAGCTGGACAAGACAAAATAACTTTCAGTACTATTCCTTGGTCTTTAAATGTTAAGTTTTTCTTTTGGAAAAATGCTCCTTTCGGCTTTTTCTTATCTCCAAGAATTGGCGGAACTGCTTTGAGGGTTAATGGTTATGGTCCAAATATAGAGGCTAATGGTATTACTAGCTTATATTCTCATGGCGGTCTTTATTTATCTCTTGAATTAGGCTGGAGAATACAGTTGTTCCCTAAAATGGGTGCTAATTGGCCTGTACAAGTTGGGTTAGATATTTCTTTATTTGATTTAGGTTATTATGTTGCTCCTTGGGCTAAACCTGTATTTGATGTTCCTCAATTTGAAGGCTTAAAAAGTTTTGCTGTGTTCGCTAATATAAGAGCTTTAATACTTCCTCGTATAGGTATTACTTTGAGATTCTAATTTAATATTTTTGATAGTTACAAGCCTGCATGCATTTTTAATGTTTTAATGTATGTAGGCTTTTTTATATCTATATATTTCTATTTTTAGTGTAATTTATTATTTTAATAATAGTCCTAAATTTGACTTTTATTTTGTTGTATGCTAATAGCTTACTGCCATATTGTTTTGCTTTGTAGGATATTTTAATGGATGCGGGAAGACATTATTTGTGATGATACAGGGAATAGTGGGGGCTTTCTTTGTGAGGATACCTGTTGTATATTTGATGAGCCATATTGATAATGCTTCTCTTTTTTATATAGGTCTTGCTACGCCGATATCATCTGTAGTGCAGATAATTTTATGTTTAGTAGCTTATAATTATTATAAGAGATATTTATATAATTCGGAGAAGTTGGAGAAATCTTATTCTGTTATTTAATAATATTAGAGATGTTTAAAAAATAGCTTTATGTAATTTTATTTTAGATTTTATATCTAATCAATAGATTTAATATTGTTTATTTGCACTTTTTGGTTCTTTTGACGAAGTCCGCACCGCGAGCTGCGGGAAAAAGAACTGGGGTGCAAAGCCCTGCAAGTATTTAAAAAAAATATAATTTTTGATAAACTTAAATTTTTTACTATGTATTTGTATTTTTTTAAAAACACGTATAACATATATGCATAATTTTTTTGCGGGTTTTTATTATGACAAAAGACATGACTGTAGGAAGTCCGTTTAAGACTATAATATATTTTTCTATACCAATGCTTATAGGAGGAATATTTCAGCAATTCTATGGAGTTGCAGATACCATCATAATAGGCAAGTTTGTAGGTTCAAGGGCATTAGCTTCTATTGGGGCTACCACTTCTACTATGTTTTTCTTTTTATCTTTTGCTATAGGTTTTACTAATGCTTTTTCTATAGTAATGGGGCAGTTCTTCGGAGCCAAAAATGAGAGTATGCTTAAAACTACTTTTCTTAGTTCTATATATTTAACATTATTTAGCTCGTTTATTCTTTTTATACTTGGCATATTTTTATCAAGACCTCTTATGATATTATTACAAACTCCAGAAGACATAATAGATAATTCTGTATTATATTTACAAATATGTGTGGGTTTATCATTTGGGCAGCTTATATATAATGGAGCTTCTAGTATATTAAGAGCTTTGGGAGACAGCAAAACTACTTTATATTTTTTAATACTTACAACTGTTTTAAACATTATATTAGATTTAGTTTTTGTTGCTTTACTCAAAATGAATGTATTGGGTGTTGCCATTGCTACTGTAATATCACAAATAATATCTGCTTTTTTAAGTGTGTTGTATATTGTTAAGAAATTTCCTATATTAAAACTTCAAAGAGAGGATATTGTTTTTAATTTTGAGAATTTATTTATGATAATAAAAATAGGTGTTTCTATGAGTATACAGGCAATATTTTTATCTATAGGGGAGATGATTATAAGCGGAGTTGTTAATACATTCGGCACTAATGTTGTAGCATCATACACAACAGGAAACAGAATAAACCAATTTGCTTCTATGGCATATTTTGTGGTATCTGAGGCTTTTGCTGTTTATGTGGCACAAAATTTCGGAGCACAAAAGTTTGAGAGAATTAAAGAAGGTTTTAGAAGTATAATAATATTATCATTATCTTTAAGTTTATTATCTACTTTTGTAATATTTATATTCGGAGATAATTTAATAAGACTCTTTATTTCAAGCAGCGATGAATATATAGAAGTAATAGTAGAGATATGCAGAGGCTATTTAAGAATATCATCAATGTTTTATCCGTTTTTATCTATAATATTATTATACAACAACTCTATAAGGGCAATAGGAAAAGCACTTATTCCTTTGATTTCCGGAATAGCTGAACTTGTTATAAAGGTTGGAGGTTCAGTATTTTTGTCTATACCATTTGGATATGTTGGTATATGGTTTGCAAATCCTGTTGGCTGGGCTTTGGGTATACTGCCTTCTTGCATTTATTTTCACAAGTATGCTTTTAAAAAGCAAAAATCATTTTCAAAAAATTAATTATTATATTATAATATAAAACAAAAGGGCTTTTTAATATGGGTTTTGGAAATAAAATTTTAAATGGCAAGATAAGAGAAAAATTAGGTATAAATATTTCTAATAAATTAAGAGATAATTCGGTGTCTATAAATGATGTAGATAATGAATTATATATATCATATCCTTATTCAAGTATAAATAATTTCTTATGCAAATTAAATAATGCTAAAATATATTCCAGCTGGGGATTTTATTTTACAAATGATAATAAACTCATAAAAGAAACTATGCCATTTGAAAGAATATTATCTTTATATGGAGAACTTGGCGGCAGATTCGCCTTTTATAGATTGAGATTTAAAAAGAAAACGAATTTAAATGTTTTTAGTTTGCAATCTGTATGGAATGTGTGTTTTGGACATTGGATACATGAAACTTTACCTAAACTTTTTATATTAAAGGATTTAGGATATATAGATAAAATAGATGCTATTATTTTGGGAGATGGTTGTAATTCTAAGTTTCATAAAGATAGTTTAGCTATTTTTGGAGTTGATAAGAAAAAGATAATATATATATCTGATGAAACAGAGATTTTATGCAAGAACTTATATTTATCTTCTTTTCCAAGTAAAAATACTCATTATCCTGATATTTGGGTATGTAATAAATATAGAGAATTATCAAAAGAATTAATAAAAAATTATGATATCACAAAATTTCCAAAAAAAATATATTTAAGCAGAAAAAATGTAAAGACTAGAAAAATTTTAAATGAAGATAAACTTATGGAAATATTAAGCAAATTAGGATATAAGATGATATGCCCTGAAGATTATTCTTTGCAAGAGCAGTTTTGCATGTTTTATAATGCAGACAAAATAATATCAATACTTGGAAGCGGTCTTACAAATCTTGTATGCTCTAAAGAAAACATATCAGTGCTTGGGATAGTGCCGAATATAAGACCCGGAAGATACATATGAATATATCGTTAATACTATAGGAGGAAAATATTTTCAATATATAGAAAATAATGAAAAAAATTATAGGTATCAAAATATGCATAATAAAACAAATGATTTTGATTTTTATATTGATTTAGATAAGTTTAAAAATGCTTTGGAAGAGTTTGAAAAATAATGCTTATATTATTTATTTGCCTTTTTTGAAGTGATATTTTTATGCACATGTTTTTTTACTGGCTTTAATTGTTTAAGCTGATTTATTTTCTCTCTTATTTCAATAGCCTTTTCAAACTCTAAGCTGTCTGAAGCTTTTTTCATCTCTTTGTCAAGCTCTTTTATATAATCATCGCTTTTTTGCTCAGGGTCAATTTTTACTCTTTCATTGAAACGCCTAAAGTCAAAATGAAGCTCATAAGAAGTTTCAACTTTTTCTTCTCTTTCAATTATATCTTGTATTTTTTTGATTATTGTTTTTGGAGTGATGTTATGTTCTTTGTTGTAGTCCATTTGTATTTTTCTTCTTCTTTCTGTTTCATCAATGGCTACTTTCATAGCATCGCTTATAGTATCAGCAAACATTATTACTCTGCCGTTAGCATTTCTTGCAGCACGTCCTATAGTCTGTATTAGGGTAGTGGTGTTTCTTAAAAAGCCTGTTTTGTCTGCATCAAGTATTAGTATGAGTGATACTTCAGGTACATCAAGCCCCTCTCTCAAAAGGTTAATACCCACAAGCACATCAAAAGCCCCAAGCCTCAAATCTCTTATTATCTCAACACGCTCTACTGTTTGAATGTCTGAATGCAAATAACGAGTTCTTACTCCATTTTCATTTAAATATTTTGTGAGGTCTTCTGCCATTTTTTTAGTGAGTGTTGTTATAAATATTCTTTCGTTGTTGGATATTGTTTTTTTTATCTCTTCAAGAATTCTATCTATTTGACCATTTATAGGGTATACTTCAATTATAGGGTCAAGGAGTCCTGTAGGGCGAATGATTTGCTCTACAACTTGGCTGCTTTTTTTAAGTTCATATTCTGCAGGGGTTGCACTAATATATATTGTATCATTAGTGAGGTTTTCAAACTCTTCAAAAAATAATGGGCGATTGTCTAATGCCGAAGGAAGCCTAAAACCGTATTTTACTAAAGTCTCTTTTCTGCTTCTGTCTCCAAAAAACATTCCTCTAATTTGAGGAACACTCACATGCGACTCATCTATTATAGTTAAAAAATCTTTTGGGAAATAGTCTATCAAACAAGCAGGTCTATCTCCCTCTTTACGTCCTGATAATGGGCGAGAATAGTTTTCTATGCCTGCACAGTAGCCTACTTCTCTAAGCATTTCTAAATCATATTTTGTTCTTCCGTATATTCTTTCAGCTTCTACTAACTTTCCTTCGGATTTAAATTTATTATACTGCTCTTCAAGTTCTTCTTCTATTAACTTTATTCCTGCTGTTAATTTGTCGCTTCCTGTAACGAAGTGCTTTGCAGGATATATTACAACTCTATCTTGCTCTGCAATTTTTTGTCTTGTGATGGGGTTAATTTTTATGATGCGTTCAACAGTATCCCCAAAAAACTCTACTCTTATAACCTCATCAGAATAGGCACTCATTATCTCTAAAGTATCTCCCATTACTTTAAACCTTGCCCTCTCAAGCACATCTTTAACTCGTTCATATTGTATAGACACTAATTTTTCAATAATTTCATCTCTGTCATATTCTTCGTCTTTTTCTATTGCTATATAGAGCTTTCTATAATCTTCAGGAGAACCCAAGCCGTATATACAAGAAACAGAAGCAACAATTATAACATCTCTCCTTTCAAGAAGCGAGGTAGTAGCTTTAAGCCTTAGCCTATCAATCTCATCATTAACTGAGGCATCTTTATCAATATATAAATCTTTAGCAGGAACATAAGCTTCAGGCTGATAGTAATCATAATAAGAAACGAAATACTCAACTGCATTGTTTGGAAAGAAGTCTTTTAATTCTCTGTAGAGCTGTGCTGCCAAAGTTTTGTTATGCGACATTACAAGAGTAGGGCGGTTAGCTTTTTCTATAACATTTGCTATAGTGAAAGTTTTTCCGCTTGCAGTAACCCCTAAAAGAGTTTGATATTTATTTTTATTTTCAAGCCCTTTAACTAAAGAGTCTATTGCTGTTATTTGGTCGCCTGAAGGTTTGAAATTAGATTCTATTTTAAAACTTTTCATTGTGCCTCGTTAATTAATAATTATGCTAAAATCATTTTATAACATAATTCTTAAAAAGTAAAACATAAGACTTGTTTTAAAACTAAATTAAGAAATATTTACAGCATTTTTAATTTTACTATTTAAATTTTTATAACGGGGCTTTGCCCCGCACCCCAGTTCTTTTACCGACGCTCTGCGTGCCTGCGGCAAGGTACCTTCGGTATTGGTATAAAAGAACCTTATATCCTTCGGATACGCTTCGCGAAGAACTGCATTCTTATTATAAATTTTATAATTTAATTGTACATTAAAAGGCACTCCTCCGCACGACTAAGAAGTTATAATTAAAGAATAACATTACCGTGCGGCAAGGTGGTACAGCTCGTACGCGGGAAAAAGTTGATAATATATCCTTATAAAAAAATTAATTATTTAAACAATAAAATTGCTTATATTGTTTTTTATAATAGCTTATACCGATAATATATGATATGGATAATAATATAGTTCATACACCTGTAATGCTTAAAGAAATTCTAAGCTTCATACCAGAAAATGCAAATATTGCAGTGGACGCTACATTAGGTGAGGGCGGACATACTAAGGCAATGCTTGATTTAAATCTTGAAGTTCATAGCTTTGAAAGAGATGATAAAATACTTGAAGTTGCAAAGAATAGGCTTAAAGATTATAAAAAGTTTCATTATTATAACAACACTTATGATAAGATGTTAGAAGAGCTTGATGAAAATGTTATTGGCAATGTTGATTTTATGCTTTATGACCTTGGGGTTTCTATGTTTCATTTCAAAAAGGCAAATAGGGGATTTTCTTTTAAAGATGATGTTAAACTTGATATGCGTCTTGGTATTAACAATAAAAGTGCTTATGATGTTATTAATAGCTATTCAGAAAAAGAGCTTGAGAGAGTTTTTAGAGAATACGCAGAGTTGCATAATGCTTCAAAGATTGCAAACATTATAATAAATGAAAGAAAGAAAAAAACTATAGAAACTTCCAAAGAATTAGAAAATATTATATTTCATCATACGGATAAAGCAAAAAGATTTGGTAAGATTCACCCTGCAACATTAGTGTTTCAGGCTATAAGAATAGAGGTTAATGATGAGCTTAATATATTAGAAAAATCAATTTCCAATATCAGCAAAATTTTAAAAAACGGCGGAGTTGCTGCTATAATGAGTTATCATTCTTTGGAAGATAGAATAGTTAAGAGATTTTTAAAAGACAATGAAAAAACTAAAAATAAAGATGGTATATTTAAATTACTAAATTCTAAGGTTATAACTCCGACAAATGAAGAGATAAAATTAAATCCAGCAAGCAGAAGTGCTAAACTTAGAGTTGCAAAATTAACAGTTTAATTTGAGGTTTTATGAAAAGCAAAAAAGTTATTGACAATAATAGAGAAGTAAAAAAAGAAAAAAAAACATATAGTCTTGGTGCTGTATTTTTGGTTGTTATAATATTTGTAATAATTTCTATAGCTCTTACTTTTATAAGAAATATGAAGTCTAATGAAATTTTAAAAGAAGTTCATAATTTGGATAGGCAAATAGAGATTTTAGAAAAAGAAGTGAAAGTGCTTACTGCAAAAGAATCAGAATTATCTTCTCCAAATAGATTTATAGAAACGGCTATAATTAATGGCTTTAGTTCTGCTGGAACTGAAGATGATATAATATATTTAAAAATAGAGTCTGATAAATAATATTTTACTATTTATAAAATTTTAGTAATTTAAATTAATAAATAATTTAGGTAAATAAAAATGAAATATTTTAAAGATGTTATAAAAGGCTATGATAATTTAAATACTAAAGAAATAACAAAAGAAAGCTTAAAATTAGAAGTAAAATCCATAGCATATAATTCAAAACTTGTAAAGAAAAATTATATATTTGTTGCCATTAAAGGCTTAAAAGATGATGGGCATAAATATATAGAAAGTGCTATTAAAAATAAAGCAAGTATTATTATTTATGATATTTCTGCAGATAAAAGTTTTATTAAAAATCTAAAAGAAAAATATAAAAATGTTTGTTTTGTAGGAAGCAAAAATCCAAGAGAGACTTTAGCATATATAGCTTCTAAACTATATGATGAGCCTACAAAAAAAATGCATTCTATAGCAATAACAGGAACTAATGGAAAAACTACTACAAGTTATCTATTAAAAGCTGCTTTAGAGAGTAATAAAAATAAAACTGCTCTAATAGGCACTATAAAAAACATGATAGGCAAATCAGAAATAAAAACTAATCTTACAACTCCAGAATCTGTAGATTTAGAAAGTATTTTTTATAAGGCGTATAAAAAAAATGTTTCTCATATTGTAATGGAAGCTTCTTCGCAGGCACTTGCTATGGACAGATGCGACTATATTAATTATGATGCTGCAATATTTACAAACCTCACTGAAGACCATTTAGATTATCATGTAGATATGAAAAATTATTTGAAGGCTAAATTAAAATTATTTTCTCTGCTTAAACAAAGCTCCAAAAAGAAAAAATTAGCTATTATAAACATTAACACAGATTATTTTAAAGAGATAAAAAATTATATAAAAAAATTAGATTTAAAAATGGTTACTTACGGCTTAAATGAAAAAGCGGACTATTATGCCAAAATTATAACCCTAAACTCTAAATATAGTGAATATGAGTTTTATGCTAAGGGAAAGTTTATATCAAAAGTAAAGCTATCTCTTTTGGGAGAGTTTAATGTGGTTAATTCTTTATCTGTTTTAGCTTATGCTTATGAATATAAATTAGATATAGAAAAAGTAATAAAAGCTATTAGAAAGGTTCAGGTTTCCGGAAGGTTTGAAATAGTGAGCGGCGAAAAATGTCATTTTATTGTGGCGGTTGATTATTCTCATACTCCAGACAGTTTAGAAAATATATTAGTGGAATCTAAAAAATTAAAGCCTAATAGGGTGATAGTGGTATTTGGCTGCGGAGGGGATAGAGATAGAAAAAAACGTCCTATAATGGCTTCTATTGCAGAAAAATATGCTGATATATCTATATTAACTACAGACAATCAAAGAACTGAAAGCATAGAGCAAATAATGTCTGATATAGAAAGTGGTTTTACTAATACCAATTATAAAAAGATAATAGACAGAAAAGAAGCTATATTTGAGGCGATTAAAGAAGCAAAAGAGAATGATATAGTAATAATAGCAGGCAAAGGTCATGAAACATATCAAATATTTCCAGACAAAACTATTCATTTTGATGATAAGGAAGTTGCTAAGGAAGCATTATCAAGTATTGGTAAATGTTAGAATATTATAAAAAACATGCTTCTATCTATTGACTTTATTTATTTAAAGATATATAGTTTTTTAAATAATATTAATATATATAAATATTATATTTTTTGATTTTAATTTTTTTATTTGAAGGAGATAAATATTATGAAGATAACATTTCAAGGCGGAGAAGTACATTTAGAAGGTGTAGCATTAGTAGAAGGTGCTAAAGCTCCTGATTTTACTGGCGTTAAAACAGATTTAAGCCCATGGTCTTTAAAAGATGCTGGCGATACAGTAAAAATTATTTCTTCTGTACCATCTTTGGATACTCCTGTATGTGATGTACAAACTAAAAGATTTAATAAAGAAGCTTCTTCGTTAAAAGGTGTAACAGTTGTAACAGTTTCTTTAGATTTACCTTTTGCTCAGGCAAGATGGTGTGCTGCTGCTAATGCTAATTCACATATAGTATTATCAGACTATGCTGAAAGAGATTTTGGTAAGAAATTTGGTACTTTAATAAAAGAATTAAAACTTCTTACTCGTGCTGTATTTGTACTTGATAAAAACAATGTTGTAAAATATGTACAGTATGTTCCAGAAATCACTAATGAACCTGATTATGAATCAGCAATAAAAGCAGCTAAAGAACTTTTATAATTAAAATATTTTTTTAGAAATTAAGCATATCTTTATTTTTAAAGGTATGCTTTTTTTAAATAAGGAGTTTAAGAAATGAGTATATATGACTATACAGTAAAAGATGCTGAAGGCAAAGATGTAAAATTAAAGAAGTATGAAGGAAAAGTTTTGCTTATAATTAATAGTGCCACTAAATGAGGGTTTACTAAACAATATTCTGCGTTGCAGGATTTATACAAAAAATATAAAAAAGAAGGTTTTGAAATATTAGACTTTCCTTGCAATCAATTCGGCGGACAGGCAAAAGAGCCTATTGAAGAAATTGCTGAGTTTAGAAAAGAAAAATACGGCATTACTTTTAAGCTATTTGATAAAGTAAAAGTTAATAGCAAAAATGCTGATCCTTTATTTACTTATTTGAGAACCGAAAAGCCAACAGAAGAAGGTATTGATAAAATAAGATGGAATTTCGGTAAGTTCTTAATAGACAGACATGGAAACATAGTTGGACGTTATGACCCTAGGGTAAAACCTGAAGAACTTGATGAGATAGTGGGCGAGTTATTGAAAAAAGAATAAAAAATATAGTTCTTTCTATAGCTTCGGTATATTGAAAAATTAGACATTATAAATATGCTTTTATAAATAAATTATAGAAGCATATTTTTATTATTTTAGTTTTGTGGTATTATATTGCTTGAATAAAACGAGCATACTGTAAAATATTAAAATTATTTAGCCCAATTTTCTACTTTTATTACCCAAGCTTTAGTTTGATAAGCTGCCTCTAAACCTACTTCGCTGTCTTCAAAAATGACTGTCTCTTTATTTGAAACATTGAAATAATCCATGCATTTAAAAAATATCTCTGGGTGGGGTTTTTTATTTATTATATCCTCGCCTGTTAATACTAAATCAAATATATTATCTAATTTAAACTCTTTTAATATGCCGTATACTCCATTTGGTGAGGCTGTTGTTGCTAAGGCTAATCTTTTTTTATTATGATTGGACAAGATTGTATCGTAAATAAAAGGGTGAATATCTAAAAGATTAAGATTGTTTAAATATATTTCCTCTTTTTTAGTATGTATCTTCTCAATTAGAACGTCTTTCTCTTCTGTCATTTTATTTAAATCCAATATATTAGACACAAAAGTTTTATAATGCAAACCAAAGCATTTTTTATAATAATACTCTTCATCGAGATTTATATTAAACTCTCTAAAGGCATTGCTATATGAATAGTAATTTAAATAAGCACTGTCAATTAAAGTGCCGTCCATATCAAATATCAATAGTTTTATATTTTGCATAATTAGTACCTATATTTTTTTGAATTATATCATAAAAATAAAATTTTGCATAGATTTTTTAAAACTAAAAAACGTGCAATATCTGTGGCTCCTAAACAACAAGCTATTTCTTTTTGCACAGGAGCCAGACATATTGCAGTTAGGAATTCCTTAATTTCTTAAAGTATAGCATAGGTGTATCATAATT
>NZ_CAKVGN010000082.1 GCF_934747485.1 uncultured Brachyspira sp.
AAACAAACAAACAAACAAACAAACAAACAAACAAACAAACAAACAAACAAACAAACAAACAAACAAACAAACAAACAAACAGCTTAAATTTATATTATAACTTAATTTTTCACAAAAATACAAAAAAAATTTATCAATCTAAATGCAATCATATGTATTTTATTTGGGGGATTTATGAATAATAATAAAATCATATCAAAAATTTTTGTAATTATTTTCATTGCAATAATTATAACAATTATTTTACTATCATTTTTAGGTCAAAAAGAAAGACTAGGATATTTATCAGAATTTAAATTAAATGAAAATTTATCTAGTCAAGGAAATTATTCATATAATTTTAGAATAAATTACTACAGCAAAATATTTAGAAACAGTGATATATATGGTGTATATATAGATGCTAATAAAATTATACAAGATAATAATTTTATTAAAGAAATTAAATTTAATGAAAAAGGTAGTCCTTATGGAGAATTAACATCAATTAAAGAATTAAATCTAGATGATAAAATAGATAATATTTATTATAAATTAAAAATAAAATTTAATATTTATATATATTTAATATCATTTATATTAATTTATTTTATTTATAATATTTTAAATTCTAATTTTAATATAAATATAGTAACTCGTATATTTTTTGCTTTAATTCTAATATTGATAACATATTATATAATATTTATGAAATTAAATTATAATAATTTTGCAGATTCAGATACTTCAAGCGAGCTTATATTAAGTAATTTACTAGCAAAAGAACATAGTATTTTATCATCAAATTGGTATTATTCTACTGAATTGCGTGTTTTAAATACTCAACTTATTTTTGCTCCTTTATTTTATTTATTTGATAGTTGGAATAATATTAGAGTTGTGGGAGCTACATTATTATTGATTATCATGTTGATAAGCGGAATATTTTTATGTAAACAATTAAAATTAGATAAGCTTTATATAGCATCATTTGCAATAATAATTTTAACACCTTTTTCTAGAGAATATTTCACATTTGTTATGTCAAAATCTTATTATATTCCACATATTTCTATATCATTTATAACTTTTGGATTAATATTATTAACTGCTAGATTAAAAAATGATTTTAAATATAAAAAATATTTTATTATTTTAAACTGTATTTTATGTATTATATCAGTACTGGCAGGAATGGGAGGGCTACGACAACTTTTAATTCTATATATACCATTGTTTATTTCATCAGGATATCTATTCTGTATAGAGAAAGGTCTATTTTTTAAGAGTAATAAAGTAGTATATATAGATACTACTAATTCACATTATTTTTATATCATTTTTGTTGAAACTATATTAATATTATTTAGTTCAATTATTGGTTATCTTATAAATTCTATTTATTTGAGTAAAATATATTATTTTTCTTTATACAATCATATTAAATTAACAAGTTTTTCATTAGAACGTTTAATAAATGTAATAAATGGATATTTAGCATCTATTGGATTTCAAGAAGGAACTAAAATATTTTCTGTGTCATTATTACCTAATTTTATTTGTTTTATTACAATATGTATTCTTATAATAAGTATTATAGATATATTAAGAAATAAGATTTATAGTAACGAAGAAAAATTATTGACTTTATTTTTTGTAGTAGCAAATATTATTTTTTGTGGTCTTTATAGTTTTTCAGATTTTCAATATTATAATAGATATAATTTACCAATAGTAATTTTTGCTTATATTATAATAATAATTTTTATAAAACATAAAATATCTACGCTAAAAACAAAAAATTATTATAATTTTTTTGCTATTGGAATTTTTGTACTTTTTTTATTATCAGGTTTGTTAATATATTTTACTCCATATTATATAACAAAGAATGAATTTGTTGATATTTCAAATATTTTAAAAGATTATGAATGTCGTTACGGGTATGCTAGTTATTGGAATGGAAATGTTTTAACAGAATTATCAGATGGTACTCTTGAAATTTATAGTTGGAATCCAGATATAAATACTATAAGTAATGTTAATGAAATTTTTACTTGGTTACAGTTGGTTAAGCATAGTACTGAAGTTCCTTCTGGAAAAATATTCTGCATTTTTAGTGCAAACGAACTTGGATCACCTATTGCTAAAAGTATGGAAGGATCGGATATTTTATATAAAACAGATAAATACACTATTTACATATTCCAATCTTATGATTCAATAATTTTAAAAGTAAATACTTATTTTGAGAATAATTAGGAGATATATTTTATAATGTTATTAAGTTTTATTATACCATGTTATAATGAAGAAGAAGTATTAAATATGCTTTATAAAAGATTAAATAAAGTATCAAAATTAATAGATAATTATGATATAGAATTTATTTTTATTAATGATGGAAGTAAAGATAAAACAGAAGAAATTATAGAAGAATTTATAAAAAACGATAATAGAATAAAATTGTTATCATTTTCTAGAAATTTTGGACATCAAGCTGCTGTAAGTTGTGGAATACATTACACTAATTCCGATTTAGCAGTTATAATAGATGCTGATTTACAAGATCCTCCTGAGATTATTCCTGATATGATAAAAATGTATGAGGAAACTAAATGTCCAATAATATATGGTAAAAGAATTTCAAGAGATGGTGAAACATTTTTTAAGAAAATAACAGCTACTTTGTTTTATAGAACTATAAATTTATTATCAGAAGTTCAATTCCCAGTGGATACAGGAGATTTTAGATTAATAGATAAAAATGTTATTGAAACATATAAATCTTTTGAAGAATCTCCTAAATATATTAGAGGTTTAATTAGTTGGATGGGGTTTGAGCAGAAACCTTTTGAGTATCATCGTGAAGCAAGAGCAGCAGGAGGAACAAAATATACATTAAAGAAAATGTTAATGTTAGCTATTACAGGTATAATGTCATTTTCAACAAAACCATTAAAAATTTCATTATATTTAGGTATTATTGCTATAATATCTGCATTGATATTTTCTATAAGAGTTTTTTATCTATATTTATTTCAACCTAATTTATTAGTAAGAGGATGGGCTTCTACTATTATTATAATATTATTTATAGGTGGTATACAATTAATTTCTTTATCTATAATTAGTGAATATTTAGGTAATATGTTTAATGAAGTTAAAAAAAGACCTGAATATATAATTAAGAAAAAAATATTTTAAGTATTCATTAGAAATATAATATTTTATGTAATTATATTATATAGATTATTAACTTTAATAAAAAATATTTATAATATACATTATATAAAACAGAAAATGAAAAATAATAATTTATTTGTTATATATATTTACTTGACTCTTTTATACTCAAATTAGACATATTATCTTTATGCTTATTAATAAAATCTATAACCCATTTGGGATTGGTTTTGCTGTAATCTCTAAGTGCCCAGCCTATGGCCTTGTTTATAAAAAACTCTTTTTGATTTAGATTATTAATTATTATCTCTTCAAGTAAATTAGTATTTGTATTATTTTTTCTTATAAGCTGATGACATATAGCAATTCTTCTAAGCCAAAAATTTTCATCTAATGACCATTCTAATAATATTGAATTGACACTCTCATCTCTCAAAGCAATGTCGCCAATTATTCTATGAAAGCCATCAACACTGTCCCACCATGATTTTGTTATTATATATTCTTTTAATTTTTCAATATGGCTTTTATTTAAATATTTTTTCTTTAAGGTTAAATAATCAATAGCACAATATTGAAACTCTCTATACTTACTCTTAAAACATTTATCTGTAAAATCAAAATCAATATTCTCTGTTTTTTTATATTCTCTAAAAATGTTGTTTTCTATATTTTTTCTGCTTTTAGAATCAACACCCAAAAACTCAAATTTGTTTTTCATGTATGCAGACATCTCTTTAGCTTTTTTGCTGTTTTGTAATTTTGTTAATTGTTCAAATATATCATTTAGCATAATTAAATATATTTACTCAAAATCTTTTAAATGCCCTTTTGACACTTTTTTAAATGCTCTTAAATAATATTTTATATCGTCTAAATCTCTAATAGATAATACTTTATGCATTAAAAACTGAGGAGTAAAGCTTAAATTATAAAGTTTCTGTATCCAGCATTTTATTTTCTCTTCGCCGACATCAGTTTTCATTATAGCTTTACGCATATCATAATCTTCCCAATTTTCTGTGGTAAGCCAATTTTCTCTTTTACATTGATTAAATAATTCTGTACCTGGATATGGAATTATAATTGTTGCCTGCATTGTTTTAGCATAACCTTTTAGAAGAAGTTTTTTAGTAAGTTCATAAGTTTTTTCAATATCTTCTTCGCTCTCCCAAGGGTATCCTAGCATTACTGTGATATGAGGAGAAAGACCTGCATCAGATGCCGCCTTACAAGAAGGAAGTATCTCTTCAACTTTATTGCCTTTTACAAGTCTGTCTAATGTGTTTTGACTTGCTGATTCCAAACCAAATAACAAGAATCTAAACCCTGCCTTTTTCATGAGTCTGTATTCATCTTCATTGCAAGCACCAAAACGCATATTACAATCAATATTAACTTTTTTGTTAAGCTTTTTATCTATCATAAGATTACAAAAATCATTAAGCCACTTCTTTACAGGAAAGCAACCCGTGTCGTCCATTATCTCTTTTATATTGTATTTATTGTAAAGAAAATCTACTTCATCAACTACGTTCTCTGCAGTCCTCGCACGGAAGTTTGTATATATGCCAGTCCAAGAACAAAAAGTACATCTATGATGCCAGCAGTCACGCCCCGCCATTATATAAGTGCCCGGTATGCGTTTAAAATTACCATTATCATAAGCGTATCTTTTCCACTCAGTTAAATCTCTGTCTATAAACGGAAGACTTTTTAAATCATGTCTTAATTCAAAGAAGCCTGTATTTTTTATATTGTTGTTTTCTCTGTAGTATATTCCTTTTTCTAATTGTGTTTTTCCGTTTAAATATTCTATTAAGTTTAAAAGCAAAAAGTCATAATCGCCTCCTGTAAGCAAATAATCAACTTTACAGTTATTCATAGTTTCATCAGGCATAGCTGTAACATGGTCGCCCGCAATAACTACTATCATATTTTTGTATTTCGCTTTCAAATCATCAACTATTTTCCAAGCCTTATATATAACAGGAGTCTTCACTTCAAAAAATAATAAATCAGGTGTATTAGAATCTAAATAGTCATACCATTCTTTGGCAGTCATATTTCTTGCAATAGCGTCAATAAAATCTACATTATAGCCTGCATTTTTTATCATAGTTGCAGCAGTGGCAGGCACAACAGGATAAATATATGTAGGGCTCTTGAACCATTGAAATTGTCTGTTTTGTGAAAGTAATGCCACTCCCCTATCGCTTTCAAATGGAGGATAGCCTATATATATTCTGTTTATTTTATTCATATATAAAACCTTTTAAAAATTTTGAACTATATTAACATAATTATAAATTATTACTTTATTAAAAGCAAATTGTAAACTATTTCAATTAATATAGTTTAAGAGCCGTAAATAGAGTTGTTTCAAAACTAAATCAATAAATATTTATATTGTTTTAATTTATGTTCTTATTTTTATTCAACTTTTTCCCGCAGCAAAAAGTTGCAAAAAGTGCAAGTATTCAAATTTTATATCTAAAAAATATATATAATGACACTATATGTTTATGTCTATATTTCGTAAAAATGCAGCCTTTTTGCTTCTTTGTGGCAACAAAAGAAGTGGGGTGCGGGGCAAAGCCCTGCAAATAATTAAAATAAATAAAGTTAAAACTTTTATAATATTCTGAAATAACTATATCTTTTGTTTTTTATTCAACTTTTTCCCGTAGCTACGCTTTGCGGACTTCGTCAAAGTTGCAAAAAGTGCAATAGCCTTTTTGGTTCTTTGCGGCACGCCACAAGGACACTTCCTATGGTCGCAAAAGAACTTGGGGCGTGTACCCCTACGGGCACGCTTTGCGGGGGCAAAGCCACCGCAAACAATAAATTTTAAAATCCAAAAATGACAAAACGTAAAATTCTTAGTATATTCAAGTTATTAAAATAAAGGTTCGGCATATAAAGCCATTTAATATTTAAACTCCACAGTATAATGTGTAATAGCATTGTCTGGCATAATGTACTCTCTATTATTCATCAAAAGCTCAAGCATATCAGCCATAGCATCAAGCTCCATTCCTCTAAGTACATTTTTTATATATCCTCCTTGTCCACCTGAAATATCAGGATCCCAATAAGTTCCATCTCTCAATTCTTTTGCTGTCTTTCTCAAATAATTTATTACAATAGAATATTCTTTAATAGTATTATACATATCTTCTATTTGCTTATAGTCTACAAGCTGAACTGCCTTATTATTAATATTAAGCATTACTTTTTCACCGCCGCTCTGCCATACCATTAATTTATCCGTATAGTCTATAGGAGTAATAACTGTCCAATCTTCATCTTTATTAGGCTCTTTATCCTTGATTAAAAACTGATTAAGCCCCGCTGTTTTTATATGTTCTTCTGTAATAGTAAAATATTCCTGCCCGCTGTCATAAGCAGCTCTTATTTCTTCATAAGGAGGTATAGGCACATAATAAGTTTTGTTATTTATTGTATAAGTTCCATAAGGCGAGTTGTCTGATTTATAATATCTGCCGTCATTTAGTTTTACCCAATTAGGTTCTTCAGCTGTTTCTATCTTATTTGGTATATAAGGTAAATTTCCGCCAAGTGATAAATAAAAATCTATTTCATTTGCCTTGTCATAAGCTGAAGAATTAGGCTCTACCTGCCAATTTACGCCATCGGTAGTTGACCATATAGTATTATCATTTTCAAAAGACTGAGTTCTATAATCCCATACTCCCGGAATATGTTCATAATATACTCTTTCACCTTTTGTAACATATATTTTATTTTCATCATAATGAACATAAAGACTGCTTCTTTGTCCCCAAGGAGTATTTCTTTTTTCCCAATTATCACCTATAGAAGTATCTTTACTTTTATGTACTCTATAATACACATTTTTACTTATTGTAAATGGTGGGGCATTATCACTTCTGCATCCGTCTGGATTTTGCTCAAAAAAATCTTCTCTTAAACCTATTAAATATATATAATCTTTAAACTCAACAATTCTATAACTACTGGCTCCAAATCTTCCTTGAAAGCTCGCATTAGGGTCTGTACTTACTGAAGGAAAAGTTTTATAAACATTATCATAAGAACCCTCAGTTCTCCAATTTATTAAATCTGATGATGTCCTTATCTCATTATTAAAAGTTATGCCTGTAAGAAATGAATGTTCCCTTTCTTCACCTTTACAATTTTTAGTAGTAAAAGAACTTGAAGAATACCAATACTTTCCATAATCATAATATTCATACAAAACTCTGTTTTCTTCTATTACATTCATTCTTAATAAATCATAATAGCCTTTACTGTTTTTATCATAAACTATTATATTTCCATTATCATCTATTTGAAGTATTATATCTTCTGCTTTTTTATTTAATGTTTTGCTTTTAGGGTCATAATCATACATATAGTCAGCTAATATATACCATTTGCCTTGATATCTAAACTTCCTTCTAAAGCCTCCAAATACTTCGCCGTCTTTGGCAGGAACTGGGTTTACATCAATATGGCCGGGTATTGTGTCTTCCGGCAATCTAAAATCTGTTTCAGGAGGTATATAAGTGGGACCTAATATATTAATTTTTTCGCAAGATATAATTAACACTATTACAATAATTAATAAAGAAAATATTAAGTATACTTTTTTATTAAATTTCTTTTTCATAATAAGACAAACCGCAAATATATTTTTAACAATCTTTATAAAACAAATAAAACATACCGCTATTCTACATTACAAATATAATTTTTCAAGCTAATTTTATAATTTTGTTTCAAGATTATGAGTTTCTGTGATGTTTTGTATAAAAAAGCTGCTATTATTAAATACACATTATTGCTTACTTTAAGAATTAAAAATATTATGATAGAATTATTTCTAAAATTTTCACATTTATAAAAAAGCATAAGGCTCATAAAAAACCTTATGCTTTATATAAAAGATTATTTATTAAAAAATACCATTATGGCTTCACCTGTATAACAACTACCTTAAAAGATTCTATTGCCTTTAATGAATGATTGGCATTGGCAGGTATTAAAATAGATTCTCCTTCAGATAATACATAAGCATCATTTTCTATAGTCATCTCAAACTTACCATCTATAGTTATAACCAATACATCTCCTGTACTGCTATGAGTTGGTATAGCTTTGTCTTTGTCTACAGAAAGTATTTTTATTGCTAAATTATCTCTGTCTACTAAGGTTAATGCAGAGTTAATCTCTACAGTGTCTTTTAATGATAATACTTTTTTATAATCTATATTATTAATAAAATTTGGCATCGCAATATCCTTTTAATTTTTTTGAATTATCCAATATTTCTTTATAAAAGTCTATTGCCATAGCAACAAAGAATAAAAAAATTATCTTTTTCTTTTTAATGTAATAATAACTACTTCAGGATAAGCAAAGAGTCTAAAAGGAAGCAGCACTGCTCCAACCCCAGATGTAACATAAATTTTTGTATTATATGCTTTCATTTTGCCGTATATACTCATTAAAGGATATTCTCTGTTTTTGTTTATAAACTCTATTAGTTTGATAGGCATAAAACTTATTTGAAGTCCATGAGTATGCCCTGCAAGAAATAAATCTATTAGCTTATTGTATCCGCCTTCTCTTGCAATTTTTAATGGGAAAAGAGGTTCATGAGATAAAAGTATGTGAAAATTATTTGTTTCTACACCTTTGGTTGCACTATCAAAATCTACTTCGTCTGTTAAAAAATCTCCAACTCCTCCTATAGAAATATAATCTCCTGCTTCATTTGTAATAAACGCTATATTATTGTCTATAGTTTTAAATCCGTTTCTTATCAAACAATTAGATACGTCGAGTGTACTCTCCCAATTATCATGATTGCCCATAACAGAATATTTGCCAAATTTTGCATTTAAATCTTTTATTCCTTCATCAAACTTTTGAACATTATTAGAATCATAATGATGAAACCACCTCGGAGCACTGTAAATATAATCGCCTGCAAAGAGTATTAAATCAGGATTATTCTCTCTTATAATATCAGACATTTTTTTTACATGAGAAGTTGGTATATAAAGCCCAGCATGCATATCTGCCGCAAATGCCACTTTTGTACCTTCAAAACTATAAGGCAAATCATCAAACTCTAACTCAATATATCTTACCCTCAAAGACCTTGAAAAATAAAACATATACAAACAAAGAATTAATATTATAAACAACAAAATTATTATAACTTTTTTCCTTTTATTAAATATATTTCTTATCATATATCACTGCCTAATAGGTTTGATGAAATTATAGTTAAAGCAAAAGATAAAATAAAAATCACTACTAAAAATATTATAAAATTAAATACTATATCATAAAGCACTAAGATTAATATTAATGATAAAATAATAGAGATAATAAATGATATAGCATATTTTTTAATAGAGTCATTTTTATTAATATTGTTTGCTTTACAAAAAACTGATAATAGATAAGAATTAAACAAAGAAACAGATATAAGAAACAAACCCATAAATATAAAGCTAAATATTTTTATATTATCATTCTCATATCCTTCTATATAAAGTTCATCTAAATTATTATCTTTTAATTTTTTATTTAGATATGAATATATATTATCTTTTGATTGTATTATTATTTTTTCATTGTATGGAGATTTGTCGCCTCCTCTAAGATGCAAAAAGTCATACATAGTTTTTAAGTTAGCATATATATTATAATTATCTATATCATATATTCCAACAACCTTAAAATACATAGTATCCAAAATACCGCGAGAGTTTTTTGCTATAAGAGAAACACTATCTCCCACTTTAAGATTTAAATATCTTGCCAAATGTTTACCTATAACAATTTCTCTATTTTCTCCTTCAAACATCTCTCCAGATAAAATATTATACTTAATATTTAAATTATCATAAGCATATACTCTAGATTGAATACTTCCTGTTCTAATAACAACACCCACAGGAAATGATATAACCCTTGTAACATCATTATTAATAATATTTATATCTCCAATAGAACCATTCAATAAAAAAGTATTATCAGAAGTATTTTTTTTAGCAATACTATATATATTATTATCTGTAAATGTTTTTTTAGGTATTTCTAATAAAAAATCATAAGAAACTACAAAAGCAAAAATGTACACTACAATAAAACCAAATAAAATTAATAAATTAGAAAACTTCAAACTCTCTAAAAACATCTTTTTTATTGAATATATTTTTAATTTTGCAGACAACACAGAAACAATATTTGCTAATAACACTATTAAATATATTTTATCAAAATAAAAATTATTTTTTAATATATATTTCATTATTATAAAATAAGCAGCTAAAGAAAGTATAAATCCAATAATAGAAAATATCACACTGTAAAACAAATTATTATTATTTACAAATATAAAACTAAAAAATAAAATAAAGAAATAAGCTAAAATAAAATATAAATTATTATTGTTATTTATTTTTTCATTTAAAGAATAATATACAAAATCGTCACCAAAAATTTGTTTAACTATATTATCATCTAAACTATTATTTTTCACATATACTTCACTAGCACAATCATTAAGCTTTACAAAATTATTTAAATTATCTATATCAACCAAAGCATAATTATAATTTAATGTGTCTGATATACTTAAAACCTCATATTCTTCAGCATTATAATGACCATCTTTGGTAATTAGTTTTAATATAACACTGTCCCCAATTTCTATATTCAAATTCTTTGAAGTTTTCTCACTTATTATAACGCCATTATTTTTTTCATAAATATTAATACCAAAAATATTATTTTCTTCTACCCCATTTAATACAATTTCTTCTTCACCTAAATAAGAAATAATAAGCGCTTTATATTTTAAGATGGCAGATACATCTTTCTTATCAAACACTTTTAAAAGATTATCTTTTTTTTGCTTATAATTATCAATAAAATATTCAGGCGGTGCTTCATCTCTCACAGCCATATAATTAGTATTCATAATACTTGTATAATTTGCATAAGTCTGCGGTTTATCAAGATTAAAATATAATATCAAAGAAGCAATAAATGAAATAAATACATAAAATATAACTTTTTTTTTCATAAATAATACTCGAATAAAAATGTAAAAAAAATTATATACTATTAAGCGTTTTTGTAAATACAGACTTAATATTTACAGTTAGAATTATCTAAAAATGCACAGGAGCCAGACATATTGCAGTTAGGAATTCCTTAATTTCTTAAAGTATAGCATAGGTGTATCATAA